>JANNUI010000432.1:0-2799 GCA_031395125.1 Chitinophagaceae bacterium
ACTATGTAATTGAAAAAGAATATGCCGAAAGAAAAAATGAAGTGCTGAATGAGATCGAGGTGGAATCCGATACGATACTCGTGTCGCTTTATGATAACGGGGAGGTAGACGGGGACATCATTTCTCTTTTTTACAATAAAACCCTCATCCTTTTCAACCAGAAACTCACGCACAAGTCCATCCGCATCAACCTGCCGGTAGATACAGCGCTGGCGGTAAATGAAATATCCATGTTTGCAGAAAACCTTGGCCTTATTCCCCCTAATACAGCATTAATGGTGGTCAACGACGGAAAGAAAAAACATGAATTGAGACTCTCCAGTAGCCTGGAGAAAAATGCAACGATCCGGATAAGAAAAAAGAAACCGGATGCGAAGGCCCCCAAATAGGAGATCAGTCCCTGCCGGTAAAAAGGCTCACCAGGAACAGGATCACAAATGCGCCGATGGCACCGGTAACAATAGCATTTACTATCGGGCTTGCGCCGATGCTCACTTTCAGTTCCCGCAGCAGCCAGCTACCCACAAAACTTCCGAGGATACCCACCACCACATTTCCCACCATACCTAACCCCTTGCCTTTGAAAAGAAAACTTCCAAGCCATCCGGCAGCAGCGCCGATAAGGAGGACAACAATGATGTGTTCGAGTGTCATAAATTTGATTTTATTATGATTGTATAGTTTTACTGGAACAGTTCGCCCTGGTTACTGTCCTTTGTTTTTACCCACTCCATTTCTGTTGATTTACTATAATCGGCCAGTTTTATACCAACTGTTTTGTAGGTGGTCACTTCAGCAATTTTAGCGATCTTCAGTTTGCCCTTCCGTATTTGCGCTCCCCTGCCCTGCTGCATGGCCAGTACGGGTTCTGCCGCCGTAGTTACTGCTTCCACATAATTGCCCTCTCCTTCTTTGATAAACAGGAATTTGTTTTTCAGGGTGCTGGTCTCGATCTTAAAGCGCTTCGCCATGAACTGTTTGGTCTTCATATCGGCATACACAGCGGTCACTATTCTTTCCGGGTTGAACTTCTCAATGCAGATCACTTTTTCTGAATCCAGCTTTTGGGTCAGCTCCTGGTCTGTTACTTCGTAGTTACCGTCGCTGTACAGCACCAGTATCTTATCATCTGCATCAAACATACCAAGGTACTGGCCTTTCTCATCGGTATTAAGGCGGCCAAACTGATCATCATACCATAATTTTTTTCCGGCAATAGTGGATACCCCGGCTTCTTTCAGTTTTATTCCATCGGCCTTTATCGGGTATTTTGTGACTGTGATACCCTTGCTGGCCCTTGCCGTGATCTCCAGTTCTGCAAAATTGTATTCAAACTCCTTCTTATGTGCTTTGCAACCGGGCGTTAAAACAATCCTTACAATTTCTGCCTCACCATTGGGGTTCACACTCAGGTAATGCACCTTGCTTTTTTCATGCTCTTTACTAAGGTAATACTCTTTATCACGGGTTACACCGGTAACATTGAATCGCTTGGCAAAACATTTCCCGCTGCTGCCATCCATATAGATCATATTGTAAGTGGTGCGCTCGTCATTCTTCTGGAAAACGGCCACATGCATGATCCCCTTACCAATGAAAGCTTTCTCGGATACTTTCACCACTTTCATCACTCCGTTCTTACTGAAAGCAATAATATCATCGAGGTCAGAACATTCGAAAAGTAATTCATCTTTTTTCAAACCTGTACCTATAAAGCCCTCGTCCCTGTTCACATACAGTTTGGTGTTGGCAATAGCCACATTCTTGGCTTCAATTATTTCAAACTGTTTGATCTCTGTCTTTCTTTCCCTTCCTTTCCCGTACTTCTTTAATAAGTTTTCATAGTAAGCAACTGCAAAATCAACGATGTTGGCCAGGTCATGTTTCACTAATTTGATCTCCGCTTCCAGGCTTTTTATCTGGTCGTTCAGCTCGTCAATATCCAGTTTATAGATGCGGCGAACCGGTTTTTCTGTGAGTTTGATGATGTCTTCTTTTGTAATGGCCCTCTTCAGTTGCTTCTTAAAAGGGGTAAAAGCCTTGTCAATTGCATCCAGCACTTTCTCCCATGTCTCATGTTTTTTCTCCAGTTCTTTATAGATCTTTTCTTCAAAAAATATTTTCTCCAAAGAAGTGTAGTGCCATTTTTCGTGAAGCTCAGCCAGTTTGATCCTCAGTTCCTTTTCCAGCAGGTCTTTGGTCCTGTCCACCGAAAGTTTCATCAGTTCCTGCACCCCGAGGAACTGTGGCTTCTGCTTCACAATGACACAGGCATTGGGGGAAATAGAGGTTTCGCAGTCCGTGAACTTGTATAATGCATCAATCGTAATATCAGGAGAAATACCGGGGGCCAGGTCCACCTGTATCTCCACTTCAGCGGCTGTGTTGTCCGTTACCTTTTTGATCCTGATCTTGCCCTGGTCGTTGGCTTTTACGATGGATTCCATCAGTTGTGTGGTGGTCACCCCGTACGGAACACTTTTGATGGCTAATGTTTTCTTATCGATCTCTTCGATATGTGCCCGTACTTTTACCTTGCCGCCCCGTTTACCCTGGTTATAATCGGCCACATCGATCATTCCGCCCGTCTGGAAATCAGGATGAAGCTCAAACCGTTTCCCACGCAAATATTTAACGGCGGCTTCGATCAGTTCGCAGAAATTATGCGGAAGGATCTTGGTAGAAAGTCCAACAGCGATACCGTCGGCGCCCTGTGCCAGCAGAAGTGGAAATTTCATGGGTAGTGTGACCGGCTCGTTCTTTCTGCCATCATAACTAAGCTGCCATTCTGTTGTTTTG
>JANNUI010000444.1:0-5624 GCA_031395125.1 Chitinophagaceae bacterium
GAAAACTTATCCTGAAGGGTTAGTAAACACCCCTCTTATTTCCCAAACTTGTTTTGTACCTTTCTACCAGGAAAGGCTATTAAAATCTTAATTGTTCCCGGCAGTGCTGGATTTGTCGGCCGAAGGCAAAAGAAGATGGCATTATATTCAGTATTCCCTTAAACTTTTCAGCAATTCTTAAATCATAAAAAATCCGCTGAACCAAAACCCGCATTATGGACAGAAGAGATTTTTTGACTGCCCGCCCCAAAAGGCGCACAGCAAATCAGCAACCAGCCTTCGTTGAAACTTCGGCAGACAAGGCTGGAACCGGACAGCAGTTCCGCACCAACTCCGGCATCAGCCCATACACAGGCCCATGGACAGAACAGGAGATAGTCCATCTGCTTAAGCGTACCATGTTTGGCGCTAAGAAAGCAGATGTGGATTATTTCCGGGCCATGACCATGAGCCAGGCGGTGGATGAGTTGCTGAACCCAACCGCCCCTAACCCGGGGCCGCCTGTAAAGGAGTACACCACATCTACCCAGCCCGGCACTCCTGATGCCAATATTGCACAGGGCAGCACCTGGGTAAATGATATCAACAACGATGGTACCGTGCAGTCGCAAAGAAGAGCTTCTTATAAAAAATGGTGGACCGGAGTAAAGATGAACCAGGACAGGAGCATCCGGGAAAAACTGATCCTGTTCCTTGTGGACTAGTTCGGTAACGAGACCAATGAAGTGGGATACGGGAACTGGGCCTATATGCAGCACAACCTGATCCGGCAATATGCCCTTGGGAATTATAAGAACCTGGTGAGGGACATCACCAAGGACCTGATGATGCTCCGCTACCTGAACGGCTACCTGAACAACAGGAATGCACCGGATGAAAACTATGCCAGGGAGCTGTTGGAATTGTTCACCCTCGGCAAAGGACCGGATTCACTATATACGGAAAATGATGTGAAGGAAGCCGCCAAAGTGCTTACAGGATGGCAGATAAACTTCAACACGTATATGCCAGTTTTTAATGTGAACCGGCATACTCTTACCAACAAAACGTTTTCTCCTTTTTTCAATAACACGGTCATTATTGGCCGCAATAATGCAACAGCCGGTGACGTGGAACTGGCCGACCTGCTGAACATGATCTTCGCCCAGAATGAAGTGGCCAAGTACATTGTCCGGAAGTTTTATCGCTGGTTTGTTTATTACAGTATTGATGCGGCCACCGAAGCCAATGTGATCACTCCGCTGGCAGATATCTTCCGCAATAACAACTATGAACTCAGACCCATGCTTTCGGCACTGTTCAAAAGTGAACACTTCTTTGACAAGCTCAACACGGGTTGTTATATTAAAACACCGGCCGACCTGGTGGTGGGTTCGTTACGGGAAATGAATGTGCAGTTCCGCCCGGATACAGACTGGAACACCAACTATGGCCTCTGGAATACCTTTTATGCCTGGATGGTGAACCTGGGACAGAACCCGCATGACCCCCCCAATGTTTCGGGCATGCCGGCCTATTACCAGGAGCCTTCCTTCCACGAGATATGGATCAATTCAGATTCATTGCCCAAGCGGAACCAGTTTACAGACATCATGATCGCCAGCGGCTATGCCCGCAATGGTTTCCGGGTGCAGTTCAACTGTGTGGCTTTTGCACAAACGCTTCCCAACCCCGGTAATCCCAATGACCTGATAGATGATGCGCTGAAATATTTTTACAGGAATGATATATCTGCACAATCAAAAGCGCAGATAAAAACACAGATACTTTTGACCAATCAGCAGTGGGATTATTACTGGACCAATGCCTGGGCGGCCTATGTGTCCAACCCCACCGTGCCTAATTTCAATACGGTGAACACCCGGCTGCGGTCGCTGTTCCAGTATTTCTTTAACCTGTCAGAATACCAGTTGGCATAAAAAAGACCATGATAAATATGTGCTACGAAAAAAAGTTGGAACTCTGATTTAAAACGACCCAAAGCCTCTCCTGCGGGGAGGTTGGTGGGGCCAAATCAACTCAAATGAAAAGAAGAGATTTTTTATTCAACACCATACCGGCTGCGGCCCTGCTGCCTGAAGTGATAGACGGCTATTCTGTAAAAGCCTTCAACGCCAATTCACCGCTGGTGCAGGCATTGATGCGGGGCGACACCCTCACTGATCATGTGCTGGTGATCGTACAATTGGCGGGTGGTAATGATGGCCTCAACATGGTTATCCCTGTAGCTGATTATACAAACTATTTTAATGCAAGGAGCAATGTGGCCATTCCCCAAAACAGGGTTTTATCCATTGCCGGAGTAAATGGTACGGGCCTGCATCCATCCATGACAGGCTTGCAAAGTCTTTTCACCGAAGGCAAGGCCAAACTGATACAGTCCGTGGGTTATCCACAGCCCAACTTCTCCCACTTCCGCGCCACCGATATCTGGATGAGTGCTTCCAACAGCAACCAGGAAGTCTATAACGGATGGGCAGGCCGCTACCTGAATTATGAATATCCCAACTTCCCGGCAGGCTATCCTAATCCCGATGCACCCGATCCCCTGGCTATTCAGATCGGGTCCACTACCACCCTCACCACGCAGGGCCCGGTAGTGAATATGGCAATGAGCATTACCAACCCTACAACATTCTATAACCTGATAACTGGCACAACGGACCCTGCACCCGCTACACCTGCCGGAAAAGAATTGACATTTATCCGCACCGTAAACCAGCAAACGCAGAAGTATGCTACCGTTATCCGCGGTGCTGCCAATGCGGTGCCCACTCAGGGAGCTTACCCGGCCAATAATTCATTGGCCGACCAGTTGCGCATTGTGGCAAGGTTGATCAAAGGCGGACTCAAGACAAGAATTTATATGACCAGCTTTGGCGGTTTTGATACACACTCCGTACAAACCAACGCCGATACCACCACCGGCGCCCATGCTACATTAATGCTAAGGATATCTGATGCTATCCGGGCATTCCAGGAAGATCTGCGGGGCCTGGGTGTGGAAGAAAGGGTGATAGGGATGACCTACAGTGAATTTGGAAGGCGTATCAAATCCAATTCCAGCACCGGCACCGACCATGGCGCTGCTGCGCCGCTATTCCTCTTCGGAACATCGATCGAAGCCGGCATGCTCGGAGTGAACCCCACCATACCAGTGAATGCGAATGTGAATGATAACATACCGATGCAGTATGATTTCAGGAGTATTTATTCTACCATTTTGGAGAAATGGTTCTGTCTTGATAAAACGGTCGTCGACTCGCTGTTCCCGCCGAATGTGAATACACAACTGCAAAGCCTGCCGCTGATAAAGGCCGGTGTGTGTACAGGAGTGACGCCCCCGCCTCCGCCTCCAGTACCAGACAGGGTGAAAGTGCTGTATAACTACCCCCAACCTTTCAACAACGATACTGAGATCTATTTTAAAACAAATGGAGGGCACACACTGCTGCAGGTATTCGATACCATGGGCCGGGTGGTGGCCAACCTGATGGAGAAAGATTACACCGGGCCTGCGCAGGATAAGATAAAATTTGAAGCATCGGGGCTTCCCACCGGTATCTATTATGCCCGTTTGCAAAACGGCGTGACACAACATGTGTGGCCGATGCTGAAGGTGAGGTAAGATGTAAAAAAATATTTCAATGATAAAAGCCGTACCTGTTGAGTGCGGCTTTTTTAATTCAGGGGAATTTTTTAATCACTTTGACGGTGCCCGGCATTCACCCAATCCACAATCTTTTGTTTGTCGGGGCCGGTAAGCATCGCATTCGGTGGCGCCGGCATTTGAGAAGGCATATTATCCACTGCACGGGCCTTTATCCTGTCCCAACTGGCAATAATACTGGCGTCTGTATCAAAGTTTTTTCCACCGTCCATTCCTCCGTTTCGGTGACAAGGCCCGCAGTAACCAACAATGAGCTGCTTCACTAAGGCATATTTTGGTCCGTAATTCAATATTGCTATCTGTGCCGTATCGGTACAGCCTTTCTGGTTCTTTACTGTGATCACATAGTTGCCCGGGGCAAGGTTGCTGAAAATATTGGATGCCTGGTAAGTGCCGGTTCCGATCTTATAAGTTATAGTATCACCTACAGGTGAATTGATCGTGATGCTACCATTGTTTAATGTGCCAATTGCCTCTGTTTTAAAATAATCAACAATATAACTCACACCAAGGCAAGGGTCGGGCGGCGGTGGCGGTGGCGGCGTGCTGTCTTTTTTGTTGCAGGCAATGATAAAGAGGCCTGACAACGCCAATAAGCCGGAAATGCGGAAATTCAGTTGCATACGGTTGGTTTTCAGTGTTACAATTTACAATCAATCGGCCAAACAAGGAAGTAACGGGTAAGAAACCTTATGACCCCGGTTCTCTGGCAAAGATTAAGGCCGGTATTTATTGAATCGTAGTTGCAAATATTAAAAAAGCCCTACTTTTGACTCAGTGTTCCGTCTCCATATAAATAGTAAGAAAGGGGTTGCAGCCATGTTACTGGCTCTCTTTGTATTTATAGTGGCTGAGAAAAATGTCCATGGTCACCAACAGGCTGTAACGGATACAACACAACAAGGGCAGGCTTGCCTGCAGCAAGGATCATCCTGTATCATCTGCGATTTCCAGCTCACTGCCGGTGCAGAACTTCCTGTTCAGCCGGAATTACATATAGAAAGTAAGCAAATTAGTCACTTCACTGCTGCCTTTTCATCCCTTTATTTACAGTCCTCTCCATCCTGTCTTTCTGAACGGGGACCTCCTTTCTTCTGTTGAACCATGTTTCATGGTATAGCCGCAGTCCCGGCTATTGTTGCTCCATTTATTACTCATTCACAGCGCCACACCGTGTCAACATATTTTCAGGATGAAAAAAATAATTCTCGTTTCAATACTCATGTTCCCGGTAAAGTTTTTACCGTCGCAAACCAATCTTTCTGCTGTGTCCCCTGTAAAGAGTGCAGTTAAAGTGACATTGTCTGGCAAGATTACTGATGCGGTCACCGGCGAACCCCTGCCGGGCGCCACCGTTTACCTGGCAGATGATAAAATGGGCACATCCGCAGGCGCCGATGGCAAATACATGCTAACCAATATCCCCAATGGTCATCATGTGATCGAGGTCTCTCACACGGGTTACAGCACCCTGGTGGAACATATTGAACTGAACAGCAATACGGAGAAAAACTTTGTATTATCTACTGTCATCATCGAAAACCAGGCAGTGATCGTAACCGGTGTGGCAGGCGCCACCAGCATCCGTAAAGCACCGGTGCCGGTTGCATCTATCCGCAGATCAGTTTTGCTGCAAACCCCTTCTTCCAATATCATTGATGCGCTGACGCATATACCCGGTGTTTCGCAGCTCTCCACTGGCCCGGCAATTTCAAAACCTTTTATCCGGGGGCTTGGTTACAACCGGGTAGTGGTTGTGAACGACGGCGTCCGCCAGGAAGGACAGCAATGGGGCGATGAGCATGGAATAGAGATAGACGAGATGAGTGTGACAAGGGCCGAAGTGCTGAAAGGCCCGGCATCAATGATGTACGGAAGCGATGCACTGGCCGGGGTCATTCATTTCATTACCAACACACCAGTAGCGGAAGGAACGGTGAAGGGAAATATCCTT
>JANNUI010000447.1:0-1504 GCA_031395125.1 Chitinophagaceae bacterium
TCCATGTTGGATTATGGATTGGCAAGAAATGATTTTTCAATTCAGAAATCAATTTTTTATTCCAGTAAACACAAAGGGCTTTCCATTGGCAACGGCATCGTTTTTTATCTGATGCATGTTGTTATCATTTTTGCACCGGCATTTGCCATTATAGCTTCTACCCTCAGCGTTATAAAAGTTAAAAACGATTAAGCATGGCTACAACCGCTGTTGTGTATTTAATTCCAAGCTTGCTGCACGAAGAGGGAATTCATTCTATTCCACCCAATGTTATTGACGCGGTAAAAAAATGCAATGTCTTTTTTGTGGAGAATGAAAGAACGGCAAGGCGATATTTAAAATTGTTGTGGAAGACTTACCTGCCGGAGGAGGAAATAGTGATTGATAACTATGAATGGTTCGTGTCGGACGGCTCAAAGCCAGCAGAAACGTATTTCATAAATAAAATCAAGGAAGGTAAAATAATTGGAATCATCAGCGAAGCCGGTTGCCCCGGTATAGCCGACCCCGGGCAGGAATTAATAGCCATTGCGCAATCAATGAATATTAAAGTAAACCCATTGATTGGACCGAATTCAATTTTATTAGCACTCATGGCTAGTGGAATGAATGGGCAACAGTTTCAGTTTGTTGGTTACTTACCCATCAAAGATTTTGAAAAAGCTAAAGCAATAAAAGAATTAGAAACAGAATCAATTAAAAAAGACTGCACACAGATTTTTATTGAAACCCCGTATAGAAACAATCAATTGATTGAAGTGCTACTTAAAAATTGTAAAGCAACTACCAAACTTTGCATTGCTGTTGATCTTACATCTCCTCATGAGTGGATCAAGACAAAAACAATTGCAGAATGGTCCAAAGGACTCCTTGTGGAGCAAAATCAAAAACCGGATATTCACAAACATCCGGCAATCTTTTTGCTTTATTGTGAAAAATGAGGCTCTATCTTTTTTACACCATATACAATATACTTGCTATCGCCACGCCAGGGTAATGTAGCCCTGTATTCCCGGTATTCTAACTGCATACATTCATCCTGCAAATTTTTTAATATCGTTGCGATGCTGTCATTAGATACTGAGAAAAAATATTTTTCAGCATTAACTGTTTGCCGGCAACCCAGCCACATTTCACCTTCGTCGGTTTTAAACAGGTTTCCTTTATGGCTGAATTTTACCAACACTCCTTTCCGGTCACCATTACTTTTTACATTAAAATAAAACCAGTAAATAGTAAACGCGGCAATTGCGACAAGACAAAGCATAAAAATTCTGAAATTTTTACGCAGCTTATCTTTCCAGTTTTTTTTAACTTCCAATTCTTCCATAATAAAAATTATTAAACTTTACCTCAGCAAAGCAGGTTAAAGATAAGACGTTCTTCAAAGACAATCTGATTTACAGTATCGCCTATCACCGGATTCCCTTATTCTTATTACAAAATTTTATGAAAAAAAACGTCTGTTATTAATATATTCTTATACTTTTGATGCTTAATTAAA
>JANNUI010000471.1:0-22220 GCA_031395125.1 Chitinophagaceae bacterium
TGCATAAGCAGCCAGTAAAACAATGGTGGCGATGAGGGTGGAATGAAGCAATTCGGTCCGCTTGTACCACTTGTCATACAATCCCGCATAATAGGCGGTAATGAGATAAAAAAGGGTAAAGGCCGGAAAGGCGATCCAGAGCAATTTGTTTTCATACAGGGTGTCTGTTTTTACGTATTCGTTCCAGCTATTCTTCACCAGCCAGAAAGACAGCAGGATCAGCCCGGCGTCCATCAACGGTAACCCGATCCGTCTGATAAAATTTCCGGTGGCCGTCAGCGCCGCCCGGAACCAAATACCTGTATGCACTAAAAAATTAAAGAACCCTGCCCTGCTGCCGCCATAATGCTTACGGACAAATTTGCTCATGGCTGTATAGAACATCCGCACATAATTCATGCTGCCCTTGCGGGTGCTTTCCC
The DNA here is from genome assembly GCA_031395125.1 of Chitinophagaceae bacterium. Lineage (GTDB taxonomy): Bacteria > Bacteroidota > Bacteroidia > Chitinophagales > Chitinophagaceae > JJ008. Next base: position 423 of record JANNUI010000471.1, read on the forward strand.
CTTTGAAATGGATAATACTGCTTCCGGCGAAATAATAGTTTTTGTATCCTGCCTTTTGAATACGGTAGCTAAGATCCACGTCTTCGCCATACATGAAAAAAGTTTCATCAAAGCTGCCTGCTTTGTCCAGCACCTCTTTTCTGATCATCATGAATGCCCCTGCCAGCACATCCGCCTCATTCGTTTTGTGTTCATCCAGGTGGCCCAGGTGGTAACGGGAAAAGGTTTTGGAGCGGGGAAATAATTTTGATAACCCAAACAGTTTGTACAGCGAAGTAAGTGGTGACGGAAATGCCCTTTTTGACTCCTTTAAAAACTTACCGCTGCCATCCAGCATCCGAATGCCCAATGCCCCGGCGCCAGGAGTCGAATCAAAAAATGACATGCTTTTTTGGAAGCAATCTTCCGGTACAAGGGTGTCGGGGTTAAGAAACAGTATATACTTTCCCGTGGCCAGCCCCAATCCCTGGTTACAGGCCCTGGCAAAACCAACATTCTCTTTATTGCTGACAAACCGTACTGCCGGGAACTTCGGAGGCAGGTATTCCATGCTCCTGTCTGCAGAATGATTGTCAACAACGATTATTTCCGCCTGCAACCCTGCCACAGCGCTTTGCACAGAGTAAAGGCATTGCTCCAGAAAGTGCTTTACATTATAGTTAACAATAATAACAGATAACTGCATGATACTAAGTATTGTCAAATCTAATCCCGATAAATATCGGGACTAATCCCGACAATTTCAGGACTGCAATTTAACATCCGGTTTTTATCTTTGTCCATGCTCAAAACCGCATTAACAGAGGCAGCCCATGCCGGGGCTGCTGAGATACTCCGTTTCTTCAATAAGGAATTTACCGTCAGCAATAAGGAAGGTGTCAATAACCTGGTGACTGAGGCTGACCATGCCTCTGAAAAAGCCATTATTGATGTAATACACCGGCATTTCCCTGACCATCATATTTTAAGCGAAGAAACAGGTGAGATCATCCTGAACTCCAATTACAAATGGATCATTGACCCGATTGACGGCACCATCAATTTTGCTCATGGTATTCCGCTCAACTGCGTTTCCATCGCTGTTGAGCATCATGGCGAGATTATCATGGCAGCCGTCTACAATCCGCACCTCCATGAGTTTTATTTTGCTGAAAAAGGAAAGGGCGCCACGTTGAATGACAAACCAATCCGGGTGAGCGAACAAACCAGGGCTATTAATGCTTGCCTGGTGACCGGTTTTCCTTATACTTACATCAATAGTCCCAACGGGCCGCTGGAAATATTTGAACGCTTTGTCCGCAAAGGTGTGCCGGTAAGGAGACTGGGTTCTGCTGCCATTGATCTGTGCTGGGTGGCTGCCGGAAGGTTTGATGGTTTTTATGAACATAAATTAGAGCCCTGGGACAGTGCCGCCGGCTACCTGATCGTAGAAGAAGCCGGTGGAAAAGTCACCGATCTTACAGGTAGTAAATTCTCCGTGTACCAGCATAAAGTGCTTGCCACAAACGGAAAAATACATGATGAAATGGTGGAATTGATCAATAACAGAAAAGAACTATGAGCAAGGAAAGGACAGAAATAAGTTCGCTGGGAGAATTTGGTTTAATAGAACATCTCACCAGAAATATTGAGCTTCAAAACGCCTCTTCGGTGCTTGGTGTTGGCGATGATGCCGCGGTGATCGATCATTTCGGCAAGCAGACAGTCATTACCACCGACCTGCTGATCGAAGGTGTTCATTTTGATCTTGCTTATACTCCGCTAAAACATCTTGGTTACAAAAGCGTTATTGTCAATCTCAGTGATGTATATGCCATGAATGCGACCCCGACACAAATAACCTTAAGCCTTGGGATCAGCAACCGGTTCAGTGTAGAGGCATTGGATGAGTTTTATGAAGGGGTGTATACTGCCTGTACCAAATACGGTGTTGACCTGGTGGGAGGCGATACCGCCTCCTCGCAAAAAGGTTTTATCATCGCTGTTACTGCCATCGGCGAGGTGGCGCCGGGTAAATATGTAGAAAGAAGCACGGCTCAAAAGGGTGACCTGCTTTGCGTTAGTGGGTACCTCGGGGGTGCATATGTCGGTCTTTTGTTTTTGGAAAGGGAAAAGAAGATTTTCATCGAAAGCCCCGGTGTACAACCCGATCTTGAAGGAGAATCGTATGTGATAGGGCGGCTGCTTAAACCCGAGGCCAGGAAAGACATTATTGAGTTTTTCGCAAAACAGGGGATCCTGCCGACGGCCATGATTGACATCAGCGACGGGCTGAGTTCTGAGTTATTGCATATCTGCAAAGACAGTAACCTGGGCTGTGTGTTGTATGAAGAAAAGATCCCGGTGCATGAGGATATGAAAAAGGCAGCCTTTAAATTTGAAATAGACCCGACAGCCTGTGCCCTGAGCGGTGGCGAGGACTATGAACTGCTTTTCACTGTTTCTCAAAACGACTATGATAAACTGGTGCTGAACGAGCAGATAAGTGTGGTGGGATATATGACGGAGCCTGAAGCCGGGTCGCATATCATCACTAAAGGCGGAAGCAAGTATACAATCACAGCACAGGGCTGGAACCACATGAAATAACAGGCAATGAGCAATTGGCAATCTCCAACACACAATAAGCAATTGACAATAAACAAAGGTTTCCGGATATATAGACAGCTGTTTGCTTATTGCATATTGCCGGTTGCCGGTTTGTTCACCGGTTGCGGCGTCAGCAAGTCTTCTTTTTCTCCGGATAAGAAATATTCACCCGAACAGTTACAGAAAGATTATTCCCTTTACCGGGAAACAATGGAAACTCATCACCCAGGCCTGTATTGGTATGCCGGCAAAGACAGCATGGATCATTATTTTGAGCAGGGGCGGCAGCAGTTAAATGATTCGCTGACGGAGCCGCAGTTCAGAAAGATACTTTCCCGGGTTACGGCCAAAATAAGCTGCGGCCATACCACTGTCAGGCCTTCCAAAGCATGGAATAAATACAGCGATACGACAAGACTGGGAAAAATGTTTCCGCTTAGTATGAAAGTGTGGGATGATGCAATGGTAGTGACGCAGAATCTCAACAGGAGAGATACGGTGTTAAAAAGAGGAACGATCATTATATCCATCAACGGAAAAACAAAAGAGTTGCTTGTTGACACCCTATTTGATTACATCTCCACCGATGGTTATAACCATACTCACAAATACCAGTCCCTCAGCAACCGGGGATTCTTTGGTTCCCTCTACAGCAACCTGTATGGTCTCTCCGAAAAATATACTATTGAATATAAAGACAGCACAGGCCGGTTAAAGAACATCAGCATCCCGGTTTATAACCCTGCGGCCGATACGGCCGGCCGCAGCAGTACCCGCACATTCAGGCCGGCAACACAGCAGCCTTCTGAAAAAGTACAGCGGGAACAGCGGCTGAATGCCGTGCGCCTGCTTCGTATTGACACGGTAAACCGCAGCGCCATGATGGACCTGGGATCGTTTGGAAAGGGCTATGGGCTTAAGCGGTTTTTCCGTAACTCTTTCCGGGTACTGGAGGAAAAAAAGATCTCCCACCTTATCATTGATGTGCGCAGCAATGGCGGGGGCAGTGTGACCAACTCCACCCTTGTTACCCGGTTCATTGCCCACCAGCGTTTTAAACTGGCTGATTCTTTATATGCCATCCGCAAGCGCAGCCCATACCAAAAGCATATTCAAAACCATTTCTGGAACAAACTTTTTATTTCCTTTTTCACCAGGAAACAGAGCGATGGTTATTATCATTTTGGCTATTTCGAAAGACATTATTTCAAGCCCAAAAAGAAAAACCATTTTGACGGCAGCGTGTATATCCTCACCGGAGGAAACTCTTTTTCTGCCTCCACTTTGTTTGCTTCGGCGCTTATCAAACAGGACAATGTAACGGTGGTGGGAGAAGAGACCGGTGGCGGTGCATACGGCAATTCTGCCTGGCTGATCCCGGATGCCAGTTTGCCGGAAACGGGAGTTCGGTTTCGTTTGCCCTTATTCCGGTTGGTAATTGATAAAACAGTTCCCAAAAACGGACGGGGTGTTCAACCTGAAGTGGAATCATTCCCAACGGTTGAGGCGATCCGCCGCAATACTGATTTCAAAGCGGAAAAAGCAATGGAGTTGATAAAGAAGAATATGGAGGAAAATAAAAAGCAATAATTGCGAAAACCGGTCATTCCCCGTCTTTCAAAATCATAAACCCATCCGCATCCTTCAAAAAAGGAAGTCTTTCTCTTATACCATTCAGGTTTTCTTTTTCTAATGTGATGGTAAAAATATCCTCTGCATCCTTTTTTGTATATAACACTTCTCCCATCGGGTCAACGATCATGCTTTCCCCGCTGTAATGAATGCCGGCACCATCGTCTCCTGTCCGGTTCACACCGACCACATAACATTGATTTTCGATGGCCCTTGCCTGCAGCAATGTTTTCCAGGCATGGATCCTTTTCTCCGGCCAGTTCGCCACATATATCAGTACATCATATTCCGCCTCACCCCCCAACTCCCTCTCCACTCCGTGAAGTGGGGTTGGGGGTGAGGTCTGCCGCGCCCAAACGGGGAACCGCAGATCATAACAAACCAGCGGATGTATTTTCCACCCCCTTACGGAAGTAATAAATCTTTTCGTTCCGGCAGTGTAATGTTCGTGTTCTCCTGCATAAGCAAAACGGTGACGTTTGTCGTATACCCCATACCGCCCATTGGGTAACATCCATATGAGGCGGTTAAAATAATGCCCGGCATCTTCAATGATCACACTTCCTGCAAGGATGATCTTTTTTTCCTGCGCAATTCTTTGCATCCATTGAACAGTTTTTCCCTCCATGGTTTCTGCCAGCTGTTCCGGTTTCATACTGAAGCCGGTGCTGAACATTTCGGGTAATACGAGCACTTCTGTTTTTTCTTTAATGCTGCTGATCTTTTGTTCCAGCATTTGCAGGTTGGCGGTTTTATCCTCCCAGTGAAGATTGGTCTGGATGATGGACAAAGAAAGCGTTGACATCCCGTAAAGTTAGCAGTTATAAATTTTGGCTTCGGTTAAGCGCCTCATTCACCAGCTCCGCCTCAAACCCTTTCGCAATCAGATAATTTATCGTTTTTTTCTTCCTCACAAGGTATTGCTCACTCTTTAGTGCGGCGTATTTTTCCTGTGCCAGTTTATTCAGCGTTTTTAAATACTCCTCTTCATCGACCTGTTTTAATGCTTTTTTGATGCAGTATTCGCTTACCTGTCTTTTTTTCAGTTCGTATTTAATTTTTACCCGGCCCCATTGTTTCATCCGCCATTTGCCCCCGCCAAAGGCAATAGCAAAGCGTTCTTCATTCAGGTAGTTTTCTTCAATAAGTGTTGCGATGATACTGTCGTGGTCTTTTTTCCAGACACCCAGGCTGTACAGTCTCTCTTTCACTTCGCTGTGGCAGCGTTCCTGGTAAGCGCAGTAATGCTTAAGCTTTGGGAGGGCCTGTTCTCTCGTAAGCTGTCCTTTGGACGTTATGGACTGTCGGGGTAAATACAGGGGCCGGGTTACTTTAGTTGTTTTCCTTTTATATTACTGTGGCTGTTGTTGATGGCTGCTTTTGCATTATCGCTGACGGTTTTTACCGTTTTGTCCAGGCCGCTTAATGATGCCAGCAGGTTTTTGATATTGCTGTGGCTGTTATTAATGGTCAGCTTTGCATTATCATCCGCAGTCTTTATGGTTTTGTCCAGTTCGGTCAGCGAAGCCATCAGGTTCTTGATATTGCTTTTGGTGTTGTTGATGGCTGCTTTTTCATTGCTTTGGTTTTCATCAAGTGATTTTAAAAGGCTGTCCAGCTGAAATGACATGTTTTTGATATTGCTGTGGCTGGTATTAATAGCCGCTTTTGCATTATCATCGGTTTTCGCAGATTTATCCAGGTTCGTCAGCGAAGCCATCAGGTTCTTGATATTGCTTTTGGTGTTGTTGATGGCGGCCCGGAGATTTTCGATGGTTGTATCTCTTGTCATTACCCCGTGTGTGTGCCTGGCGGGATAAAATTCATTTGCAATCGTACCTGCTGATGCGGAGGTTTCAGCCAGTATCAGCAATAATATTACAGACAGGCGGGGGAGTAAACGTATTGTTGTCATACAAACAGGTTTTTGTTACAGAAAGTTACACAATTAATATAACACCCCTGGTTTCTCCTTTCTATTCCTCCAACCGGTCGGTGCAGCTGTATTCTTTTTTCAGAAAATCATCATAATAGTCCGCTTTTTGAAAAAGGTTGCGAAAAACATCGGCACCGTTTTCTTTGGTCATGTCCAGGTCATACATGATGCGGCTAAGTACAATATTTTGCTTCATACAACTAAGCACCAACCCGTTCACCCGGTAGTTTTCCTGCAACAGGAACTGGTACAGCGGTTTGATTTTTGTGGCATCCGAGGGCATCTGGCACAAATAAGCGTCTCCTGCTATAAAATAATTTTCTGCATTGTAGGTGATCTTGATTTTGGCAGACCCTTCTTTCACACTCCACTGGTTCACTCCTTCCCTGGCCAGCCGCACATCTTTGCCGAGCTCCTTTAAAATCTCTTCAATGGTTTTCGCTGCGCCAACAGCTTCCACTTCTTTTTCCGGTATTTCCGGCAGTTTTACTTCGGTGCCGCAACTGGGACAGTATTTTTTTGAATCAATATTGCTTTGTGTCACCAGGTGGCTGCAACTGAAACATCGGGTGGTGGCTTGTCCCAGGTTAGGCAGGTACATCTGCAATGCCTCCCGCAGGTAATTTACAGGCAATGCAAAGCCAAGGTTATCCCCTCCTCTTATAATAAAGGAATTGACGCCTATTATTTCGCCGCTCATATTCACCAGCGGGCCGCCGCTGTTACCCGGGTTGATGGCAGCATCTATCTGGATATACTTCAATCCTTCACGAATACGGTCCACTTTGGAAATAACCCCCTGTGTTGCGGTATAGTTCAGCCCGTACGGGTGACCGATGGCGACCACAGCATCTCCGTCTTTCATTTGCTCATATTGACCAAGCCGGATTTCGGGCATTTCAATACCCGATGGCGCCTGCAGAAAAGCCAGGTCATGTTTGCGGTCGGTGTACCACACCCTTGACAATGCTTTGTCAAATACTTTCCCGGCAATGGTTACTTCCGCATCCTCTGCCACCACATGGGCATTGGTGACGATCAGGTCAAATTCCTTTACATAAAACCCGGTACCGGTACCCCCGGCCGTGGCGATCTGTATGATGGCTTTCTGGTATTGTTCTATGATGAGTTGCGGGTCCATAACCACTGATTACGTTGAGTTGAATGATTTATTTGAGCTTATTATTGATAATTCTTTTCACCTCAGGGCTTTTTGCCCCAAAGTTTAGTAGTAGCCCAACTTCAAGGTTCATTACTTCCAGATAGTTTAGGGCTTGTGCAAGATGGGTGTCGTTTAATTCTGAAACCGCTTTAATTTCCAAAATAATCTTATTTTCTATTAAAAAATCAACCCTTCTTTTTCCCACTTCTACCCCTTCATAAAATATTGGCAACTCCACTTCTTCCATGAATTTTATCAGCGCCTTCTTAAATTCAATAATGAGGCTTCGTTGGTATATAATTTCCTGGTATCCGTTGCGCATCTTCTGATGTACTTTCATTGCACAACCAATAATTTTCGAAGTTAATTCTGAATATTTATACTCTTCTTTGATCATTCATTATAATCATTGAATCTGTTAAATCAGTGGTTTATTTAGGTTCCATATTTAAGAACTCCATTTCGTTGGTGAAGGTGAAATCAAAGTTCACCAGGTTATCAAACCGCAGGTTGGCAGTTTTAAAATCCATCAACGGGTATTTGTCTTTCCACCGGTTTTGTATCTCTTTTATCTTATCAATGATACCCGCCGAGGCAAACTGGTTGTTCTTCGGGTCATAATAGGCGATCGTATATCCCAGCGCTACAAAATACTCCGGGTAATTCACCATCATGTACAGGTGATACAATTCTGTAATGGCCCTGGGCAGGCTGTGGGAGTACTGGCCGTACGAAATGCCATACTCGGCTATCTGGCAGGCGATGAACGGGTGGTTATTGTCACGATACCAGGCTATATTCTGGTTGGCCCCGTGAATGGAATCCGCCACCGCTTTATACTGCTGTGGCGCCACGATGGAAAAAGTATATTTTGAACGGATGAGATAACCAAACACTTCTTCTTTCGGAATGACCTGTATTTTTTTGAACTCTTCCGCCATATCCCGGCTTTTTTCCGTAACCGGCCGTTCGTCTTTCTTAAAATAGATGCCCGCAATTTTCTCCAGGTCGTTCAGTAGTTTCCCTTCGGGTGTAATGAGATAATCGATCCGGTAGATCAGCGACAGCAGCATGTAGGCGATGCCGCCGGAAAATTTATCTGCGTCCAGCCCGGCGATGTTGTCCAATACCTGGCCGATCCATTTTTGTAAATATTCATACTTCATTTCCTTCTCCTGCTGCGGGATCACAGTAAGATGTTCGTTATCTGCTTCCTGCAGCAAGGCAAAGTCCTGTACCAACAAGTCGTCCTGTTTGTCGGCCTTTGTAGAAAGCTCTTTCAGCCCATAGTACAGTTTACTGGGGCTGGCTGTTTCAATATCGCTGTCAAAATTCATACAGAGCCGCTCGTTATCCATGGCAAAACGGCTGTAGTACAGGCTAAAATTCATTTCCAGCAGCCGGCGCATCACCGGCACGGATGGCTGCGGCATACGGGCCAATGTTACTTCTGCTTTCAGTAATTCATTGGTGAAGGTTCCCCGCACCATTTTGGAGCCCTGGTAAAAATGAAATCTTCCTTCGGCACCGTTTCTTTCATACACTACATTCTGTACACTGTCGTCCCGCAGGTAGTCAAAAAAAGCATCGAAGCTCTCCGGGTATTTTTTTTCTTTGAAAAGATTATCGGCATCGGTCCAGCGGTTTACCCTGGCTACCGGTTTGTTGTTGTCGGAATAACGCCCAAAGCCGATAGCCGGCTCTGCTGCCGCTTCTTTTTTCTTCCCTCTGCCAAAAAGTTTGTCGAACATGAATGATCAATTGAGGAAAGGCAAGATACTAAAGAAGGCAAAAGGAACAACCAAATAGTTAGCATTACCCACCGGGAGCGGGGTGGTTTTCACCAAAAAAGCCGGGCCGGACAAGTATTCCACGGCTGCTGATTAAGTGTTGGCAGTAAACCAAAAATCAGTAGTTTCGCCACATTCAATTTACTATATGAAGTTCATCGCATCCTCCTCCTCATTACTGAAACAACTGCAGCATATTGCCGGTGTGATCAATGCCAATACAGTGCTTCCTATCCTGGAAGATTTTTTGTTTGAAGTGGGCAAAAATAAACTCACCGTGGTAGCCACCGACCTGGAAACAGTGATGCGGGTACAACTGGATGTGGAAGCCAAAGACAGCGGAAAAGTGTGTATCCCCGCCAAGATCCTGATGGATTCCCTGAAGAACATTGCGGACCAGCCGCTCACTTTTACTATTGATAAGAATTTCGGAATCGAGATCACGAGCGATAACGGTAAGTACAAGATCATGGGAGAGAATCCTGACAATTTCCCCAAAGAACCCGCTGCAGATGATACTTCTTCCTTCACCATGACCGCTTCGGGGCTGGTCACCGCTATCAACAAAACAATTTTTGCCACCAGCAATGATGACCTCCGCCCGGCAATGACAGGTGTTTTCTTTGAGCTGGATAAAAAGGGACTGCAGTGTGTGGCCACCGATGCGCACCGGCTGGTGCGATATAAAAGAACAGAGGTAAAATGTCCCAGGTCCGATTCCTTCATCGTTCCCCGCAAACCACTGAACCTGCTGAAGACTGCTATTCCCTCCACCGAAGATGAAATAACAGTGAGCTACAACAGCAACCACCTGTTTGTACAGCATGGCACCACCCAGATGAGCTGCCGGCTGATCGATGCCCGTTTTCCGGATTATAAGGTGGTGATACCAACAGAAAATCCTTATCGACTTACCGTAAATAAAAATGATTTTCAGAGTGCCCTGCGCCGGGTAAGTGTATTCAGCAACAAAAGTACAAACCAGGTGGCGCTGAGCATCAGCGGCAGCGAACTGCAGCTGGCGGCACAGGATGTGGATTTCAGCTTTGAGGGAACCGAACGGATGAAATGCCAGTACAACGGCGAAGACATGACGATCGCCTTCAACGCCAAGTTCCTGATAGAGATGCTGAGCGCCGCCGACAGCGATGAGGTGAATATGGAATTATCCACCCCCACCAAAGCGGGCCTCATTAAACCAACGGAGCATGAAGAGAACGAAGAGCTGCTGATGCTGGTGATGCCGCTGATGCTTAATCAATAAAGCCCTCATCCCCGCCAGCTGGCGGGGGGTAAAACATATTTCATATGATCTCTCTTTTTTTAAGAGAGATTTTTATTTCCTTCTTCACTTTGAACCACCTGATAAGAAACTCAGCAAAAATCAAATTTGGCACCCAGCCCAACCAGGCCACTGCCCTGTAAACATCCATCGGTGGAAGTTCGAATGTATTGGTTGCGGCATATTTCCATGCCCTCAGTGTAAGCGCTGACAAAGTGAGGGCATAACTTCTGATCATATAAGCACGGTGGGCTTTGAAATCCTTTTGTTTTGCTTTTACCAGGGCCATGGCAGTAAAGAAGATCCAAAGGACTGCCAGTGATACAAAAGCAATTCTGGATGACAACCCGCCATTGGCATAAAAACCCATCAGCAGTCCGGCCGGACCGGTTATCAACAGCACATCCGTCACATAGATATAGCCCATGCTTCGGTGCAGCAGGGGATTGTTGCGTTGTATCCCTTTGGAAAACTGGGTGAACCCCGCCAGTAACACCCATATGCTGGCATACACATGAATGAAGAAGGCGATCCGCCAGTGGTCAATATGAATATAATGCTGTTTAATGCGCAAAAAACCAACATCGGTGTTGTAAGGGATATAGGCCACAGTGATCCGGACCATCAGCCAGGTGAAAAAGGCCAGTGTCAGCAAAAGCGCAGCATTGAATATGTTGGTGCGGCTGATAATTTGTTTTATTTTTAGATACTTAACTCTTTTGACAAATTTAAACCTTTCAGTATGAGAAAATATTTGCTCCTTTTTTCAGCAACCGGCCTGCTTTTTTCCTGTAACAACGACAAGAAAAAAGATGACGGCACAGCCCTGCCCGGCGAAAAAGCAACTGCTGAAAATATCAGCCCGGCCGGGTTAAAGCAAACCCCGCTGCAGATCGCCTCGAAACCTTATGAGAAACTGCTGGGGTCTTATGTGGGCCCTTTTGGCGCCAATAAAATAACAATGCTTATCATCACTGTTGCCGGCGATTCGGTGATCGGCCGTACTATCGTCGGCGGTAATGACCGGCCCTTCAGGGGTACTTTCGGTAAAACCGGTGATGGCTGGTCTTTTAATGCGAAAGAACCCGGAGACCATAAGGATGATGGTGAGTTCAACTTCACCATCAGCGAAAGCACTCCTGATAAGGTGCTGGGAACCTGGAAGCCTTTTGCAAAAGGCCGCCAGGCAAAAGAATACGAGCTGGACCGCCGCAAGTTTGAATACCGCCCCAATGTGGGTTCGTTTCCCGAAGCCTCCCAGCGCCTGCTAAAACCTGATGATGTGGAGAACCTGATGAAAGAAGACCTGGAGTTTATGCGGAATGAAATTTTTGCCCGTCATGGTTTTTGTTTCAACAAAAAGAACCTGCGGCAAATGTTTGAAATGGAAGACTGGTATGTGCCCAACACGGTTGATATCCGGGGTTTCCTCACCGATATTGAAAAGAAGAATATTGAGATGATCAAACGGTATGAAAAATATGCCGATGAGTACGGGGATGAGTATGGCAGGTAATAATCAGGAATTGTTAAATTTTTTTCATGGAATTTACTCTGCTCCGGTCGTATGATAATTATGTTTTGGCTCATATTGCCATGGGCAGACTGGAAGAAGATAATATCCGGTGCTGGCTGAAGGATGAAAATACAGTCACCATTGATCCCATTCTTACCAATGCGGTTGGCGGGATTAAACTGATGGTGGATGCGGGCCAGGCAGAAAGGGCTGCCGGTATTTTACGCTTGCAGGAAAGCGAATACAAGGCTTTGCATCCTTGTCCGAAATGCGGATCAAAAAATATCGAAGAGATAAGCACACCCCGCAAAGCCTCTAACTGGGTCAGCGCTATTATTGGCTTACTCTTTACAAGCTATGCCCCAAAGGTTGATATGGTTTATCATTGTTTTGACTGCGGGCATGAATATCCCGTGGAAGAAAAAGTGACAAACAATGCCGAAACACAAGAAGGCTGATAAGAGTTTTGCCTTTCCTTCGTAACTTTTGCCCTTAACCGGAGCTATGTGGGATAATATCATCAACTATTTTCAAACCCTGGACCAGCGCCCCCTGGAGCGGATGGCATTTCTTGTCGGCGGTCTGCTTTTTTTCTGGATACTGGAAGGGGCTATCCCTCTTTTACGCCTGCGGTTCCGGAAAACAAGGTTTCGCCATGCGGCGGTGAATTTTGGATTAACCATTCTTCACCTTATCATTCACACTGTTCTCGCCATTATCATTATTAAGATAAGCGACTGGTGCATCGCCAACCAGTTTGGACTGGTACACTGGACCGGCGCCGGCATACTGGCTACTGTTTTTATCACTATCCTCGTCGTCGATTTCTTTGGCGGATGGCTGGTGCATATCGTGGAGCACAAATGGAAACTACTCTGGAGGTTTCATGTGGTGCACCATGCCGATACCAATGTGGATGTGACCACGGGTCTGCGCCACCACCCGGTGGAAAGTGTACTGCGGGGTATTTTCTTTTTCATCGGCATACTTGCTACCGGTGCGCCCATGTATGCTGTGATGATCTACCAGACTGTACTGGTTTTCTTTACTGCATTTGAGCATGCCAATATCCGCCTGCCCAAATGGATTGATGCGGCCATGAGCTATGTTTTTATTTCCCCCAATATGCATAAAGTGCATCACCACTGGAAGCAACCCTACACCGACAGCAACTACGGGGCTATCTTCGCCATCTGGGACCGCTTGCTCGGCACTTACAAATTCATTGAGCCACAGCAGATCAGGTATGGTATTGATAAAGACTATCCCGATGAAAAAGACGAGGACTTCCTGCTACTGCTCAAAAAGCCTTTTCAGAAAAAAGAAAAATAGTTTTACAAAATGAAGATCGTTGCCATGATACCGGCCAGATATGCCGCCAGCAGGTTTCCCGGCAAGCTGATGCAGCTACTCGGGGATAAGACCGTTATCCGCCACACCTATGAGACTACTGTTGTTACCGGTTTATTTGATGAGGTGATCGTCGTTACCGACAGCGATATTATCTTCCGTGAAATAACGACCTGCGGCGGTAAAGCCGTGATGAGCCAGAAAGAACATGAAAGCGGCAGCGACCGCATAGCAGAAGCGGCCGCCGGTATGGATGTTGATATTATTGTAAACGTGCAGGGCGATACCCCATTTGTAACAAAGGAACCCTTACAAAAATTATTGCAGAAATTTGATGACCCTTCTGTGCAGGTGGCTTCCATGATGCGGGTGCTGACGGACAGGAACGATATTATGGATCCCAATTTTGTAAAAGTGGCGGTGGATAAAAACATGGATTCTCTCTACTTCAGCCGTTCGGTCATCCCTTACCCGGGAGATAAAGATATCCCCTCCGTTTATTATGAACATATTGGTGTATATGCTTTCCGTAAGAAGGCATTGATGAGTTTCACCCGGTGGCCTCTGGCCCCGCTGGAAGCGGCTGAAAAAATTGAGTGCCTTCGTTATTTGGAGAACGGTGTGCCACTCCGCATGGTGCTGGTGGATTACATAGGCGTGGAAATTGATACACCGGAAGACCTGGGAAGAGCCGCCAGGCTATTTTTTGGCCACTAATTACACTAACAGCACTAAAAAAATAATTAAATACAAATCTATAGACTGCTTGTTTTCTTGTTTAAAAGTATTATTAATTGTCATTTTTACCGTATGCAAATGAGGTTCGCATTTAATTGTATTCATCCGTGCCATTTGTGGCATTCGTGGCAAACCCTTTTTATTAATTGCAGTCTTTAATCCCTTTCCACGAAATAATCGGTATGGGCAATGTAATTTCGTAGCAAATTCTCAATATGGCTTTTCGCAATTTTAAAATGGTGGGCTATGTCGTGTATGGCCGGGGTTCATTTAACCAATTGGATGAAATAATTGCGCCCCGCCGTAAGCCTGCCCGTCCGGGAGGCGGTGACGGAAAGCCAATGGTCTTTCTCGTTGACCACTTCTTTAATGGGAAGCCACTCGTTGACCGCATCCCTGTCCGGGGAAATGATAAGATCGTTTTCGCTGATGTTACATACGAACCAAAGACAACTTATGTGGACCAGCTGGCACAGCAACTCAAAGATGAGTTCGGCACCGTAAGTGGCATTATCGGTATCGGCGGCGGTAGTACGATGGATCTCGCAAAAGCCGTTTCGCTGATGATGAACAATCCCGGCTCATCCGCCGATTACCAGGGATGGGACCTGGTAAAAAATCCCGGGGTGTATAAAGCAGGCATTCCAACACTCAGCGGAACGGGTGCTGAAGTGTCAAGAACAACCGTACTCACCGGCCCCGGCAAAAAGCTGGGCATGAACTCCGATTTCACCCCCTTTGACCAGATAGTGCTGGACCCGGAACTGACAAAGGATGCTCCGGCCAATCAGCGCTTTTATACGGGCATGGATTGTTATATCCATTGCATTGAAAGCCTGGAAGGCACATACCTCAATGAATTCAGCAAGAGCTACGGCGAAAAAGCTTTGCAGCTCTGCCGGGATGTGTTTGTAAATGCCCGGGAATGGAATGACGACTGTGATGACAAATTGATGATGGCCTCCTATGCCGGGGGTATGAGTATTGCTTATTCACAGGTGGGTGTGGTACATGCGGTGAGCTATGGCCTCAGTTATTTACTCGGCACCAAACACGGTATCGGCAACTGTATTGTCATGAATCATCTCGAAGAATATTATCCTGCCGGTGTGAAAGAATTCAAATACATGGTGGAGAAAAATAAGATCGATATTCCCTCCGGCATCTGCAAGGGATTAAGCGAAGATGATTTTTCAACCATGATGAACGTCTCCCTTGGTATGAAGCCGCTCTGGGAAAATGCCCTGGGAAAGGGTTGGGAAAAGATAATGACCAGGGAGAAGCTGCGGTTGTTGTATGAAAAAATATAACTCCGGGCTTTCATTCTTTAAGCCTGATAGATTTGCAAAACCAGAATGATAAATAAATCAAAATTAACAGCCCTTATTTGTTTTTTGCCTCTTTTAGCACTCTTTTATTCATGCAATTGTTCCTGCTCCTGTGACAAAAATATGGGTTGTAAAATTTTAATTGCCCAACAGACCACAACCGGTGACACAATTGAAATAAAAATATTTTGTTCGCGGACAAACTTTAACACAGACACTGTTTTACAAGATTCAGTTCAGGCTTTTTATAATCGCTATCCCACCGGAAACACAATAATTAAAAGCAGAGATTCTATCTACAAATTTGACAACAAGGACAACCTGACTTGTAATGATACAAAACCCTATAAGGAAAATGGCTATTGGTGTATTTGCGCAAAATAAATACGCTATAGAACAACAGAGAAAAGTGGCAAACACGGTTGGCGGCAAAGAGTTTTGACGCAATTCATCCCATAATAAAATAGCCCCGCCCTGACGAAGCCACTCGCTAACCCTGTAAGAAAGATATTTTTCCTGTTATCTCCACTTTCCCGGTACCCATATTGTTCTTCCTTGACAAGGAAAATCCGACGGAGATTATATCAGCCTTGTTTCCTATTACAACAGCCTTGGGGCAAAATAATTTTCCTACCTTCCTGTTATGAACCTTGACAAACTACGGCCGGATAAATACCTCAAATACCTGTACCTGCCCAACCTGTTTACCACCAGGAGGACCAAGGAAATATTGTCGGTCAACCCCACTATTATTCCTCACCGCGAGGAAGCAAAAGAAGTGCAGGTGTCTGTGTTTGATTACAACACCGAATCACTGGAAGAAAAAAAGCTGGGTGCCGTTGGCGACTGCTTTCTATACAAGACCAGCGGCCGCACCACCTGGATCAATATTGACGGGCTGCGCAAGGCCGAGGTGGAAACAGTTTGTGCCCATTTTGATATCCACCCGCTCGTCATCGAAGACATCCTCAGCATCAACCAGCGGCCCAAATTAGATGAAGCCGACAACAGCATCTTCTGCCTGCTGAACATGCTGTACTACAATGTAGAGAAAGATGCGGTGGAGCAGGAGCAGATCAGCATCATACTGGCCAAAGATGTGGTCATCAGTTTCCAGGAAGATTCGCACCGGGATGTGTTTACCCCGTTGCGTGAAAAACTGAAGATGCCCAATACCAAACTGCGGCAACGTGGGGCCGATCTTTTGTGCTATGCGTTGCTTGACATGATCGTTGACAACTACTTCCTGGTAATGGAAAAACTGGGCGACCGCATTGAGGAAGTGGAAGAAGGGGTGGCAAGAGGCAATAACCCGAGGGCCCTGGCACATATCACACAACTTAGAAAAGAATTAATTGTGCTGAAAAGAAACTTTTCTCCCGTAAGGGAAGTGGTGAATGGTTTCCTGCGCAGCGATAGCGAACTTCTGGAAGACCGGCATACCAAGTATTATAAGGATGTGTATGATCATATCGTGCAGGCAATAGACCTGGTGGAGAATTACCGGGATGTGATGGTGAGCATGCAGGACCTGCACATCAACAATGTGAACCTGAAGATGAATGAAGTAATGAAGGTGATGGCTATCGTTACCTGCCTGTTGGCGCCGGCCACGGTCATCGGGGGCGTCTTTGGTATGAACTTTGAAAAAATTCCTTTTGCCGCTAATGGTCTTGGTTTTTTTATTACCGTTGGGGTGATGCTTCTGATCCCGGCTGTTATGTTATATATTTTTAAACGGCGTGGGTGGTTTTGAGCCCCAAACTTCTAAGGGGGTTTACCAAGATCTATTCTGCTGGCGTTCATCAAAGTTCAGCAAAGTGTCGCCTGTTGAGGTAATTTCTTTACACCCCTTTAGGGGATGGGGGTCTCTTATACACAGGAACAGTGCTGCAGGGTTCGCCGTACATGATGCTTTTGGCCACGGGGCGAAGCAGTTTGGTGATCTCCATGTACACATAATCGGCGATTGCTGTTTCGCCGCAGCCTTTTATCACGATACGTTTATCTGTGTAGTCATTTATGTTAATGGCGGAAAGGTTTTTCAGGAAGAGTTGCTTGTGCAGTTCTTTTTCGTCGCCCATCACTATTTCCTTCGCCACCGGTTGCAGGTATACTGCCGCCAGCATCCAGGCCCAAACAGGAATGATGGCATCGGCGCTGCAGAAAAGTGCCACATTCTTTCCCTGGTATTTTGTCCAGTCAAGGCTTTTCAAAGCCTCCCTGAAATCCTTTTCCTTCAGTATCATTCCCATAAATAAATGATCCTTCAGGTCAAACAATGCTGTTTCCCCCTTTGGATACCAGGTTTCCAAATCGAGGGTTACCAGCCCGCTTTCTGCAACTTTATTGATAAACGGATCACTCATGACATGCAAAGTTAACAAACGCTACCGCCTCTTGTTTGCGACATCGGCAAAACAAAACCCCGACTGTAAACGCCGGGGTTGCAATTCGTTTTGGCGCCTGATATATTAATAGCGCTCTGTCCGCCTGTCTTTTATAGTTGCTGATTTTTTCAGCGCCTCAATGGGGTTATAACCTCCTTTTTTCTGATCTGCAAGCGCTTTACGCTGCTCAGCAACACTGCCGGATGTTACCGGCGTAGCGGTTACATTATCCACCCTCACCACATAAACGCCGCTTTGTCCCTCCAGTGCTTCTGGTATTACCTTTCCTTTATTTGCCGGGTTAAAGATGGCGCCTGTTACCCTTGGCTCATAGGCAAGTGAATTGGCGCCTCCTGCCATCCGCAGGCTGTCTATCGATTCGATCTGCTTGCCACCCCAGGCTGCTGCCGCTGCTTCTAACGTAGTCACCGTACCTGCTTTTTGTTTCAGCATTGCTGCTTTCTTTTTATTGCGGAGTACCGCTTCTACACTGGGTCTTGCTTTGGCTACCGACATGGTTCCCTCGTTCAGCACTTCAGTAATTACAGCTACCACATAATTATAATCGATCTTTTCGGGTTTCAGCACCTGCCCCGCCTTACCTTCAAAAATGCTTTTCACAAAATTCCTGGAATATCCCAGGCCCATGATCTGTGCGTCTTTGGGAGTTACCGTTGCCAGCCCTTTGTTGATGCCTTTTGGTTTCAGGTTCTTTTCGTAATTCGCATCGAAGGATTTAATATCACGGCTGTCGCCGGCAAACAGGTTGGCCTGGTTGCTGGCATTATTTTCTGTTTCGGGGCTTACCAGAATTTCTTTTGGCAGCATAGTGATCTTATATCCTGTACCGCTTCCTTTCTGCGAAAGCACTTCTATGTAATGGTAGCCGAACTCTGTTTTTACTATCCCCTTGCTACCAACCGGGTTCAGAAAAATAAAATTGTTGAAAGGACCCACCATCTTGCCGGACGCTATGTCTTCATATACACCTCCTTTATCCTTGCTTCCGGGGTCATCAGAAAGTTTTACACAGAGTGTATCGAAGTTGGATCCGCTGGTAATTGCTGTCCTGATGCTGTCTGCCAGTTTATAGGCAGTGGCGGTATCGCGGACCATATAGCTTTGCCCGCTTTGCGGATCCTGTTGCATGGTGGCCACCAGTATATGGCGCACTTTCACGGTGTCGGGCATCTGGCGGACACCTTCCAGTTTTGCCAGCATATAATTGCTTCCTTCCTGGTAGGGGCCATATACACCGCCAACGGGTAACTTTATAATGGAATCCTTGTATTGTGACTGTATGGATGCAGCGCTTCTGTACCCGTCATAATTGTATGCGGGGTCCAGCCCTTCGCTTGCCAGCAATTGTTCTACGTTATCGGTGGTGTCGAATGCGGTTTTCAGATCAGTCAGCCTTTTCTTTGCATCGGCGGTGTCGGCGACGGATGGTGCTGCGCTGAAAGTAACGTAGCTGATGCTGCGGCTTTCCGGCTGCTTAAAGTCTTCTTTATGCTTGCTGATATAGTCTGCTATCTCTTTATCTTCAATTTTAATGGTGCTGTCGGGTATGGATGCATACACTTCCTTTACCAATGATACTTTTGCCATCTGACTTTCGTCTGCATTCTTCTTCTCCACGAACCAGCGGGGAACATTGGAGCTGTTGCTGAAAAGCGACATGTATTTTTCATACCTGCGCTGAAATATCAGCTGGCTGACATAATTATTAAAACTGGCCTTCTGTTCTGCTGTGCCCTTTTTCAATATCTGGTCGATCTGTTGCTTGGCCTGTATGGCGTTGTACTGGCCTGTGGCCGGATCTGTGAACTGGTTTTTCAGGTCGGCCGGTGCATTGGCGCCATAGAGGATATCTCCCAATTCTTTTTTGCTGACCAGGATGCCCAGTTTGTCAAATTCTTCTTCCATGAGCAGGCGGTTCACTTCCTGGTCCCAGGTATTATCAATGGCCATTTGGGTGGTGGCGGGTGAGGATGGGTAGCCCTGTTTCTTCATTTGCTCCTGCGCCTGGTCTACCTTCGGGTTGAATTCATTAAAATTTATCCTTTTACCGTTTACGCTTCCAATTGTTTCAGAAGGGCTGCCGCCTCCACGTCCGCGGCTTTGGAAATAATCGGTCAGGATAAATCCCACCAGTGCCACCGCAATGATCACAACGGTTATTCTTGCTCCTTTGTCCCGTATTGTTTGAATGATTGACATACTGTTGTTGTATAGGGTTTTAAAGTCCCAAAGGCCTGTCTGCCGAACAGGTAGAGGTCACTTTGGGGAGGCGGCAAAATTAGGGTTTTTGGGTAAAATTTGTTAATTAGTTTATGGTTAATTGGGAATTAGCAGCACCCGGTTTCCTATAGAACCTTTTCAAATTAGAAACCACCAATTAACTAGATAACCAATCAACCAAAAAACTACTTCTTTTTGGGGTGTACCAGCTTCATTTCCTGCACCAAATGACCCGCCCCGGCATATTTATCTACTATAAATAGTACATAACGGATATCGACCATGATGTTCCGGCAAATGGAGGGGTCGTAGTTGATATCGCTCATGGTTCCCTCCCACACCCGGTCAAAATTGAGGCCAACCAG
Source organism: Chitinophagaceae bacterium (assembly GCA_031395125.1). GTDB lineage: Bacteria > Bacteroidota > Bacteroidia > Chitinophagales > Chitinophagaceae > JJ008. The sequence continues at coordinate 20,742 of JANNUI010000471.1, forward strand.
GTTGCCATATGCGTCCAGCGCCGGGCTGCCTGAGTTACCGCCGGTTGTATGGTTCATAGCGATAAAACAAACGGGCATTTTGCCGTTCATGCCGTACTGGCCATAATCTTTGGACTTTTGGAGGTTTCTAAGTTTTTCTGGTACATCAAATTCATAGTCGCCGGGCTTATACTTATCCATTACACCATCCAGGTAAGTATAATGATCATATCTCACTGCATCGCGGGGTTTATACCCATTCGCCTTGCCAAACGTAACCCGCAGGGTGCTGTTGGCGTCCGGGTAAAATGTTTTTTCTTTAAATACTTCCTGTTGCGCCTGCATATAAGCCCGCTGCAACTTGTTGATGCCGGCCTGCAGTTCGTTAAGCCGTTTGGAAACCTTACTGCTGTAGGTGCCGGAAAGTTCGGTGAAGAGCTCGTTTAGCGGATCTTTTTTATGTGCCTCCAGGAAAGCCGCGGAGTTTGACTGTAGGTCTTTCAATATTTTTTCTCCTTCGTCCAATGAAGACGCGGCATAAAGTTGTTCCGTCAGTTGCGCATATCCCCCCGCTCTCCCGGCTCTTTGGTTGAGTTCCTGCGATATAAGATTTTCGTCCTGGTTCCGGTCAAACATTTCCATTAAAACTTCAAATAATTTTTTGTCAACCTCCGGGTTGTATTCTTTATACAGGTCCTCCAGCCGTCCCCTCACCTGTGGAAGCGTTTTCGTCAAACCAGCTTCTCCATTTTTTTCTTTTGCAGAGATAAGGTTGTTTAGCTGACCTGCAACAGTGAACACCTCAATCCTGCTGATGATCTCGTTATAATAATCCCGGTGTTTGCCATATTGCAGAAACTCCGCATAAATATTTTCGAGGTCGCTGAGTAGTGACCCATAATTTGCTTTCCACTTCGGGCTGGCGTTTACCCTTTTTTGGAACTCTGCTTCGTAGGTTTTCTTTTTACCCAAAGCATTGGTGCTGGTAAGGCCTAAAACCTCTCCCTGCCATTTTTTATAGGAGTTCTGGATACCGGCATACTTAGCGGCATACTGTATCCTGATCTGCTCATCCTTCCGCATAAAACCATCGATCACCGCAAGGGCTTTCTCCCGGATGGCAATTTTCACCGGATCGTTTACCGTCATTATTTGTTTAACAGCAGATGAATGCAGGTACTGAGTTGTCCTGCCCGGAAAACCAAACACCATCGTGAAGTCTCCTTCATTAACCCCGTCCAACGAAATGGATAATGCCCTCTTCGGGGTGTAAGGAATATTGTCTGCTGAATATTCTGCCGGTTTATTGTCTTTGCCGGCATAAATGCGGAACATGGAAAAGTCGCCGGTGTGCCGGGGCCACATCCAATTATCTGTGTCTTTTCCAAAGTTGCCTACTGCTGATGGCGGGGCGCCAACCAGCCTGATATCCTTATATGTTTCGGTTACAAACAGGAAATATTGATTGCCTTCAAAAAAACCACGGACATAGCTATCCTG
>JANNUI010000490.1:0-3517 GCA_031395125.1 Chitinophagaceae bacterium
TATCATTGCCGGAGGCGATAAGGCCATTACCACCGCGGTGGAGTTTGCCGAAGATGATAAGGAACAGGGTTGGAAAGACCTGCTGGAATATAATGTGAGCGATAAGGATGTGGTAATAGGGATTGCTGCCAGCGGTTCCACACCTTATGTTATTAGCGCTCTGGAAGAATGCAGAAATAGAGGCATCATAACCGGCAGTATTTCCTGTAACTCCGATTCACCCGTCAGTGCTGCGGCTGATTTCCCCATTGAGGTGGTGGTGGGGCCGGAATTTGTTACCGGCAGCACCCGCATGAAAAGCGGTACGGCACAAAAACTGGTGCTTAATATGATCTCTACCGCCGTCATGATACAACTGGGGAGGGTGGAAGACAACAAGATGGTTAATATGCAGCTGACCAACGACAAATTAGTGGACCGGGGCACCAAAATGCTGATGGAACGGGTAAAGATGAGCGACTACAACAAAGCGAAAGAACTGCTGCTGAAATACGGCAGTGTCAAAAAAGCGGCTGATTCTGTTAACCGGTAATTTACCCGGGCTGTGCTGAATGTTGCGCATCCTGTTGCTGTACTATTATTTGAAATGTTCTGTGTTGGAGTAAATTTTTACGGCTTTCCTTTTGTTGCTAATTTTGCTGCTGAGTATGCAGAACATCGAACCCTTTTATAACTGGCGCCATATTTATATCAGCGAGGATGACGAGCGGTCGCCTTTTTTCGGAAGAACCTACTCGGAATTTGAATTCTCACAAACCATTTACAATTTTTATATCCATCCGCAATGGGATGATTTTGGCAGCAGGACCCTGTACCTGAAGGTCCTGCTGGCCGATTATGAAGAAAAGTATGCAGTGATCGAACTGATCGGGGAATGGAACGATGCGATCGAGAACGATATCATGGAACTCAAAAGGGATGTGCTTGAAAAGTTTATGCAGGAAGGTATTTTTAAGTTCATCCTGATCGGTGAAAATGTACTGAACTATCACAGCGATGGGAAAGATTACTATGAAGAGTTGTATGAAGATGTAAAGGATGAGAATGGCTGGGTGGTTTGTTTAAATATGCCTGAGCAAACGCAATATGATTTTAAACATGCCCGCCTGAACCAGTTTGTGGAACTTATGGAACTGGATAACTGGCGGATCTATAAACCATTTCACCTGTTTAAAAAGATCGATGCAGAATTGAAAGCAAGACTGGGTAATTAACAGGCCCGTACGAACTTCACCAATGACTTTTATCAGTAAATCTTTTGCCTGTTATTGACCATCGGGTAGTATTTTTGCAGAAATTGATAACGCTCGCTAAGAACGACACTTATGAATCTGAAACAGAAATTTTTTCTTTATCATTATTACAGAAGAAAAAATTTCTGTTGAAAGAAACATCAGTCAAATAAAAAAATAAATGAGAATCTGATGAAATGGTCTGAAATGTTCACTTCCTCGGTTGGCAAAAAGTGGGTGATGGCTTTGTCGGGTATTTTTCTGATTCTTTTTTTGATCGTACATGTTGGCCTCAATGCCTGTATCTGGGCAAACGATGGCGGCGAAATGTTCAATAATGGGGCACATTTTATGGGTTCTAATATTATCCCCCGCATCCTCGAAGCAGGACTGATCGCTGGTTTTCTGCTTCACATCGTACAGGGCATAATACTGGAATTACAAAACCGCAGTAAAAGGAAAAAAGGTTACGCCGTGGCGATGGGTAATAAAGATAGTAAGTGGTACAGCCGCAGCATGGGTTTGCTGGGTACCCTGATCCTGATCTTCCTCATCATACATCTCTCACATTTCTGGGTACCTAACAGGAGTAACCAGGGATGGCTGTTGGGCGAGGAAATAAACCTGTATGAGAGAATGAAAGAAGTTTTCCAGGCTGAATGGGTGGTGGTAGTATATGTGCTGGGATGTATTTCGCTGGCATGGCACCTGCTGCATGGTTTTCAGAGTGCATTCCGTACACTGGGTGTGACCAATAAAAAATACCTGAACCTGCTGAATGCAATGGGTATTGGATTTTCCGTTATCGTTCCATTGGCATTTGCCTTGATGCCGGTGAGTTTTTATTTGGGGTGGCTTAAGTAGAGTCGGGAGTCGGGAGTCAGAGTTTTTATAGTCTGAAGAGCTGGTAAAGCTCCGGATTTCAATCCCGGGGAAAGAGAATGAAAAGCGTATTCGAGTCCGCTGGTTGGCCCTCATAACTTAAAGCAATTGGCACATTATATCATAATCAAATTATCGAATTGATATGCTTGATTCAAAAATTCCCGCCGGACCGTTAGACGATAAATGGACAGACTATAAAGGGCATGTGAAACTGGTGAACCCGGCTAACAAACGTAAACTGGAAGTGATCATTGTGGGAACCGGTTTGGCCGGTGCATCTGCTGCCGCTTCACTGGGTGAGCTGGGCTATAAAGTAAAAGCATTTTGTTTCCAGGATTCTCCCCGCCGGGCACACAGTATAGCAGCGCAGGGAGGTATCAACGCCGCCAAGAATTACCAGAATGATGGCGATTCCGTTTTCCGTTTGTTTTATGATACAGTAAAAGGCGGTGACTACCGTGCAAGAGAAGCCAATGTACACCGGTTAGCAGAAGTGAGTGTCAACATCATTGACCAGTGTGTGGCACAGGGTGTGCCGTTTGCAAGGGAATATGGCGGATTACTGAATAACCGGTCCTTTGGTGGTACACAGGTCAAAAGAACTTTTTATGCAGCCGGGCAAACCGGTCAGCAATTATTAATAGGGGCTTACCAGGCATTGGAAAGGCAGGTAGCGCTGGGAAATGTTGAAATGTACAGCCGCCATGAAATGCTGGATGTAGTGATGATCGACGGAAAAGCAAGGGGAATTATCTGCCGCAACCTGGTGAATGGTGAATTGGAAAGATATTTCGGACATGCAGTGCTGCTGTGTACCGGCGGCTATGGCAACGTATTCTATCTTTCCACCAATGCCATGGGCAGTAATGTAACGGCTGCCTGGAAAGCACATAAGAAAGGGGCCATGTTCGGCAATCCCTGTTTTACCCAGATACACCCGACCTGCATTCCTGTTTCAGGTGACCATCAGTCGAAACTGACACTGATGTCCGAGTCATTGAGAAATGATGGCCGCATCTGGGTCCCCAAACAAAAAGGCGATACCAGAAAACCAAATGATATACCGGAAGAAGAAAGAGATTATTATTTGGAGAGACGATATCCTGCTTTTGGTAACCTGGTGCCAAGGGATGTGGCATCCCGGGCAGCCAAGGAAAGATGTGATGCCGGGTACGGAGTGGGTACAACGAAGCAGGCTGTATATCTCGATTTCAAATACAACCTGATCAATAAATACGGAAAGGCAGAAGCAAACAAGCAGGGGATTATAAACCCGGATACGGAAACATTGATCCGCCTTGGAAAGGAAGTGGTAAAGGAGGAGTATGGAAACCTCTTCGATATGTATGAAAAGATCACCGGTGAGAATCCTTACGAAGTACCCATGCGGATTTATCCTG
>JANNUI010000551.1:0-2411 GCA_031395125.1 Chitinophagaceae bacterium
ATCCGATAGCTATCGGATGCCCCTGCAGATACGCTGGTCCGACCTGGATCCCAATTATCACCTCCGGCATTCGGTGTATTACGACTGGGCCGCCCTTTGCCGTATCAGCTTCCTGAACGAAAAAGGACTGACGACGCCGGTGATGCAGCGGTTGCAGTTTGGGCCTGTCATTTTTCGGGAAGAAGCCGTATTCCGGAAAGAAATCAAATACGGGGATAGTATCAGCATCAATCTTACATTAGTGAAAGGCCGTCGTGATTTTTCCCGGTGGACAATCAGCCATGAGATCAAAAAAGCTGATGGCACCCTTTGCGCCATCGTGACCATTGACGGGGCCTGGCTGAATGTGGCAGAAAGAAAACTCTTCATTCCGCCGGCAGAAGTAGCCGAAGTGTTTCAGCAAATGCCGATGGGGGATCATTTTGAATGGCAGGACTAGACCACAACAGTCTCAAGCATCACCACTTTTTCAGGGAACCGGGCCGCATATCCATACAGCAGGTTGCGGATCACACTGTTTTCATTATACAGGGTAAGATGATCTTTCAGCAGTGCAGGATCGCAGATGGGTGTATCCGCAGGAATATATCCCATGCCAACAAATTTTCCTTCCCATACCAGTATGCAGGACTGGTCATCGCCGTTGATGCCTTTGTCAACGATGGCAAATGATGGTTGTAAGCGGAGGGAGTTACAGGCTTTCAGTACTTTTTTATTGTACTTTTTTGCCGTTTCCAGCCGTTCGCATGCGCCTGCACAGGAACCATCGTTTATTCCCTCGCACCTGCCATCATCTTTTTGCATGAAGCACAGTTTAGGGCAAAGCCTGAAATCCTTTATCAGTTTGCGGAGGATGGCATGCCCGTCCACCAGGTAGTGAAATGTATGAACCGGGTTCAGCCGTTTCCGGTTTTTATCAATAGCCAGCCGCAAATAACCTTTCTGGTCTTCGTACATGAAAATGCCATACACATCCTCCCATCTTTTTTGCGATGAGTTGAAAACCGGCCACCTTTTTTTAATCTCGGCTGATTCCAGGATGCAGGCCATCAGTTCGGTACCACAGGGCTGAAAGCTGATGGCATACACATGCCGCATGAAATTTTGCTTTTGCCTGCCCGCAGAATTGTTGCTGAAATGACTGTTGACCCGGTAGCGGATATTATTGGCCTTGCCCACATATACCACTTTGCCTTTTTCGTTATGGAAATAGTATACACCTGCTGTATAAGGCAGATTCTCAAAATGTTCTTTTGGAACATTGGGTGGTAATATCCATTCTTTGGAATTGCGTTGCAGGCTTTTTTGAATATGCTGTTCGTTGTCGTTTTGCAGCAACAGCTGAAAGATCTTTACAGTGGCTTCCGCATCGCCCCCGGCACGGTGCCGGTCATTGATAATGATGCCTAATGACTGGCTCAGCTTACCAAGGCTATATGAAGGAAAACCCGGGAATATTTTCCGGCTGAGGCGGACCGTGCAGAGTTTTTTGCTGTTCAGTTCAAGCCCGGCATCTTTCAGATGGGCTTTTACAAAGGAGTAATCAAAGCTCACATTGTGGGCTACAAATATCCTGTTTTGCAGCAGGGAATATATTTTTTCAGCTACTTCTTCAAAACTGGGCGCATCGGCTACCATGCTGTCGCTGATGCCCGTCATGCCTTGTATATAATAGGGAATGGGCTGGCCGGGATTGATGAGGGTTTCAAATTTTTCTGTTATCCCGTTCCCGTCGCAGATATGAATGGCAATTTCGGTGATACCGTTGGCCGCCGCATAGCTTCCCGTCGTTTCTATATCTACAATTGCATACACGAAGGTTTCAGGTTTAAAGTTTAAGGTTTGAAGTTTATTACAGATTTTTGGGACCTTAAATTTCGTAAAAGTTTTAATGTTAGCAATGAGTGAGGAAAAGATTCTGATGTTCAAAAACCGGTTGACGAAAGTGTTTCGCCACCTGGATAAACAGGCCAAAAGGCTGGGTATTAGCTGCTACCGGCTCTACGACCACGACCTGCCGGAGTTCCCTTTTTGCATTGAATTTTACGGAGACATGCTATATGTGGCGGAATACAAACGCCGTCACGGCATGACAGAGGGTGAACATGATGACTGGATGGAGCAAAGCCTTACTGTAGTTTCAGAAGTGCTGGCTGTTTCCAAAGAAAATATTTTTCTCAAACTACGGCAGCGAAAACCCGGCAGGCTGGGGCAGTACCAGAAATTTGATGAACAACAGCATGAATTTGTGGTCGAAGAGAGCGGTCTGCAATTTATGGTGAACCTCAGCGATTACCTGGATACAGGATTATTTCTCGACCACCGGATCACAAGACAAATGGTAAGGGAGCAGAGTGCCGGCAAAAAAGTCCTGAATCTGTTTGCTTACACCGGTTCTTTTTCCGTGTATG
>JANNUI010000552.1:0-2410 GCA_031395125.1 Chitinophagaceae bacterium
GTGGTGCCCTGGTCTTTCAGTTGCTGAATTACATCTTTTGTGTAATCATACACAGCTTTCTTCAGCTCTTCAAACGATAAATTCCTCCACGCCGCAGGTTTATACTGTTTCCCCGGGTCGGCCCAGTAATCACTGTAATGAAAGTCGAGTAATAGTTTCATGCCCGCATCCTTTACCCTCTTTGCCATCTTCCTGGTATTGGCCAGGTCACAAAAACCCTTTTGAGGAGAATAACCGCTGTCCCTTGCCGGGTCATTAAAGATCCTCAGCCGTACATAATTGAATCCATGGTCTTTTAATATCTCTATCGCATCTTTTGGCACCCCGTTATCAGAAAACTTCATGCCCCTTGCTTCCAGTTCGGGCAGAAAAGAAATATCTGCGCCCAGCATTTTATCTACTTCTTTTTTGGGGGATGCTATCGGTATCTGGTATTTTTTATCTATTGTAACGGAAGCAACACTCTCCGTTGAAATGGTTTGTATATCCGTTCCCCCTGCCCATAACCCTGTTGCTTTTGCTTCAAATTTTATCATACCCGGTTTTGAACCTGCCTGGATGATCACCTGGCATTTACCATTAAAAAGTCTTCTTTGCCAGGCGCCATCTGCACATTTATCCGGTTCATGGCTGCTGGGATCGCCGTTGCCCACTCCAATAATTTTACCATCCCCCTCAATTGTAAACTGTATTAAGTTATCAGCATCTGGCACCTCCCGGCCTTCCCTGTCAAGCACCGTGATATTCAAAACAGTTGCATCTTTCCCATCAGCCAGTATGGTTGTTTTATAGGGAGTAACCACCACTTCAACCGGCAATCCTGTGGTTTGAATTTTTTGAGTAAGTTTTTTCCCCCTTTTCCAGGCTACTGCTTCCAGGGTTCCCGGTTCGTAGTTGATCGTCCATTTCAGGTGGCTGTTGCGGGGCATATTTTTCTGGCCTTTGCTTTTCCCATTCAGGAATAGTTCCACATTATCTGCATTTGTATTCACCCATACATCAATGGAATCCCCAACCGGTTTATTCCAGCCCGGTCCTTTTCCCCGGAAATTCCAGTGCGGGGAAATATGGAGCACATCCTTATCCGTCCACCAGCTCTGGTAGTAGTAATAAATATTTTTGGGAAAGCCGCACATATCCATGATGCCGAAATGCGAATTGATATTGGGCCATTGGTACGGAGTTGGTTCGCCACGGTAATCAAATCCCGTCCACACAAAACCACCCAGCCAATAGTCATTTGACGCAGCCAGTGTCCACCAGGTCTCTGCTGTGCTGGCCCACCAGGGTGCTGTGATATCCTGGTCGGGCACATAGCCCCTGATGGTATCTTTTTCATAGATCCCTCTAGTTGTTACAGTGCTTCCCATCTCCGTGCCGATAATGGGCTGATCGGGATGGTCACGATGATAATCAGCAACTGCAGACTGGCGGTAATTAAAACTGCGGACAGGAATTACTTCATTAACACCATTGAAAATATTGGGTACATCAGCGGCATACGTACAGGTCCTGGTGGGGTCTAATTCTTTTTGCTTTATAATAAATGTCTGCGCTATCCTTTTTCCAATACTGTTGGTATGTATCCATCCTTCCTCGTTCCCTATAGACCATATAAAAACAGAAGGATGGTTCCTGTCCCTTTTTATCAGCCGTTCGAACTGGCTCATGTATTCCGGGCTGCTGTTGAGCAACCGCTGCTCGTCCATTACCAGCATGCCGAGGCTGTCACAGGCATCCAGCAGTTCAGGGGTCGGCGCATTGTGACTGGTGCGGTAAGCATTTACTCCCATATTTTTCAGCAGCCTGATGCGATAATATTGCAAGTAATCGGGTAATGCACTGCCCAGCCCTGCATGGTCCTGGTGATTATTTACCCCCAGCAGTTTTACATGCTGTCCGTTGAGAAAAACACCCTTGGGTTTTATTTCAATATTGCGAAGTCCGTACCTGATCTTTTGCCGGTCAATTATTTTACCATTCGCTCTTACTTCAACTACCACCCGGTAGAGATAAGGATCATCCAATGTCCATTTCCGGAAATTCACCAATGTGATATTGTTTACTGCAGTAGCTGATCTGTTTACTGTGATTGAAAGTGGCTGGTCTTTTGATCCCGCAACGATCCTTCCCTCCCTGTCCGTCAAATAGGCAGATACTATTGCAGAGGAAGGCGCTGCTGATTGATTTTGAATTGATGTTTCTACATTCACAACTGCCTTATTGCTGACTATTGCCGACCAGGCAAATACTCCACCCTGTACAATATGGACATTATCATATTTATTCAGCCACACATGCCGGTAAATTCCTGCACCTTCGTAAAACCAGCCTTCGTATTGTGATGCATCAGCCCTTACCACCAGTACATTGTCCTTATCAAAATTGATATAGTCAGTTATATCATAGC
>JANNUI010000587.1:0-3999 GCA_031395125.1 Chitinophagaceae bacterium
CTTTACTTACGCCGTGGTGGAGTTCAAGCAGGGCCGCTACCAGGTAGTGCTGATGGAAAATTTTGTGAACAGGAAAATATTGCTGAAACTCGGTGTAAGGACAAGGGAAAATGACCTGCACCCTAATTATCCTATACTGGCATGGGACGGAAAAGGTACAAGACTCGCCGTATTGTACAACGATGAAGGCAAGACCAAATTCTTTGTATATGATGTGGTGAACCGCAATAAACTCTGGAAGCATGAGATCGATAAGTTTGACCAGATCCAGGATATGAAATACATGCTGGACAACAACACTCTTTTGTTCAGCGCCGTGCGGAGCGGGCAAACAGATATTTATGTTTACAAAATAGACAAGCAGACATTTGAGCAGGTTACCAATGATGTGTATGATGACCTGGACCCCTCCTTTGTGGCTTTCCCCAACAAAACCGGTATCCTGTTCTCCAGCAACCGGCCCACAGAGAAGGCAGCCAGCAGCGATGATTCACTGCCCGCCAGACATTTCAATATTTTCCTGGCGGATAACTGGAATAAATCCGACTTCAAACAAATTTCCCGGCTCACCAACCTGAAACGGGGCAATGCCCGTTTCCCTTCGCAATACAATCAGTCGCATTTCACATTTGTTAGCGATGAGAATGGAGTGAACAACCGTTATGCCGGTTTTTTCACTACCGAAAGAGCCGGTTTGGATACTTTGATATTCATTGGCGATGAAGTGCTGCGCAATCCTCCTAAAAAAGATGTGGACAGCTTATTAAAAGAATGGAGCAAGACCGATATTGATTCGGTGGGATTTGTTTCCATCACCAACGATTCATCCTATGTTTTCCCGCTGACCAATTACCAGAGCAGTATGCTGGAAACAAGAACTGCCGGTGATAACCAGATGGTGAGTGAAGTGGTGAAGCTGGGTGACATAAAACTGCTCTACCGCCTGAAAGTGGATGAGAGTACCCTGCGCCGCCGCAATGTGAATGCAAGACCTACCGAGTACATGCGGAAAGTGATAGAGGAAGAAAAGAAAGCGGCAAAGAAAGAATCGTTGTACCTGCCCAGAACCGATACACTAACCCAAAAACAAAAAGATTTCTTCAACAGCGGGTTCGATGATGAAAAACAAAAAGCCGACAGCAGTAAACTCGGCAAAGTGGTGCCTGCGGAAGAAGTGGTAAAGGAATCGGTGCTGAAAAAAGCAAAAGTGTGGGAGTACCGGCCACCGAAATTCTTTAATGATTATCTCGTCAGCGGCTTTAATAACAACGTGCTCGTTACCCGCTACCAGCCTTTCCAGGGCGGCAATGGCCCGATACAACTGAGTAACGGAGATCCGTTTAACGGAATTCTGCGGGTGGGCACCTCCGACCTGTTTGAAGACTGGAAATTTGCCGGCGGATTCCGCATCAGCCCCGATCTGAACAATAATGAATATGTACTGACGACCCAATACCTGAAAAAAAGGATCGACTACAGCCTTACCTACTACCGTAATGCAGTGAAGAACCCGCCGCTGTTTGATACATCATCTTTCAACGTAAAACAATTCACCAATCTTTACCAGTTGGGAGCTACCTATCCTTTCAACCGCATACAAAGTGTACGGGTGAACCTGGCCTATCGCAGTGACAAATATGTAAAGCTGGCCAATAATTTTGATCCTGCCGGCTCTTTAAAAGGAGCTGATGAACGCCAAACCTTTGGTCTTGCTCATATTGAATATGTGCATGACGATGCGGTGAGCCCCGCCATGAATATCTGGAACGGCCTGCGCTGGAAAGTGTTCATGGATATCAATGCCCGCATTAAAACAACAGGGGCTACGGGAACCAAAAAACATCCCACTACTTTTAATTTCGGATTTGACGGCCGCCACTACCTGCCGATCTACCGGAACATCATCTGGGCTACCAGGGCTGCCGGTGATTTTTCCTGGGGCAACCAGAAGATCATTTACTATCTCGGCGGGGTTGACAACTGGCTAATATTTGGCAACAACCAAAAATTGGATGACAACGGCAATATCACTTACCGCTACTTCGACCCGGCGAACAAGCCTGACCCCGACAATGATTATGCTTACCAATCGCTGGCGGTGAATATGCGGGGCTTCCGCCAAAACGTGGCCAATGGCAATAATGCCTTCGTGATGAACAGTGAGATCAGGGTGCCGGTGTTCACCTCCTTCTTCAATAAACCCATCAATAATGCTTTCCTCCGGAATTTCCAGGTGGTGCAGTTTGTGGACCTCGGCACAGCATGGAATGGACGTTTTGATAAGTTTGAAAGACCCGGGGTGAGTTATAACAGTCCGCCACTGACGGTGAAGATCAAGGCAGGCGGCATCGGCCCCTTTGCCGGTGGATATGGATTCGGTGCAAGAAGCACCCTACTGGGTTATTTCCTGCGGGTGGATGCAGCCTGGGAAATGAATGGTATTTTTAAAGGTAAACCACAATGGTATTTTGCGATGGGACTCGACTTCTGATCAATGATTGTAAAATGTTTTTAATATTGATAAAGCCCTCTTTTGAGGGCTTTATTTTTTATCAGGCTGTTTTCGTCTCGTCCTGTTCTTCGTTTTTTATACTGAAAATTTTTAAAAAGGAATTATACCTCAACAACACCACAATCACCACGGCTATCATGGCAGGAACGCCAAATTGTATTTCAAAAAAAGCGAAAGAGCCGCCTGTCAGCACCAGGGTCAGTAAAACAAAATTGAGTACTGCGATCAGCGGCGCCACGATCAGCCATAACAGAAACCGGGTGATTACAGGCGCTTGCAGCAATGAAAGGAGATATCCCGCCAGTAAGCTTAATAAAAGAGATGGTAATGAAAAGATCATGGTATATACCATTACCTGTAAAACAGAACCTATTTCTCCAACTGTAGTTGGTAATGCCGGGTCATTGAAATAAAACAACATCACAACGGGATGAAGCAGGTTGGCCAGCAGCCATGTTATCGCCATGTGGTTACTCATGATACCAGTTGGAAGTTCTCACCAAACAGGTAAACAGTCAATATGCAAATCACCAGGCCACCAAACAGGGCTATACCGATAGGCCACCATTTTTTCCGTATGGTTATCCTGAGATCCGCCTGTTCCCGGCTGAAATGCCAGTCAATATGCAGCACCTGCAGGGCCGAAAAAAATATGGCCAGCAGCGGCCCGAAAAGAATAAGAAGGTTGATGTTCCAGCCCGGAGGTTCTTTAATACCCATACTCTCCAGCAGGGGAGCTGATGCATCAAACGGGCCATCCATACCAAGTCCATATTTCAAAACAGAGATCACAATAACATATGTGGCCGGGAAGAGTAACACAATAGAAAGGGTATTGAGCCACCCGATAGCTATCGGGTTTCTTCGGTAAGAGGATACAGTTACCATAAATTTGTTTTTAGCATTTATCAAATATTTTGTTCCTGATCTTGCTGGTTGGTTCGTACAACAGTTCATTCCATTGCCAGTGATGAAAAGCGGTGCTTCTCCTACCCTGCCGGAAAGCTCTCCGAATTTTTCCCCAGTGTTCCGGCATGCTGATAATGCTGTAAAGCACCGTGGCCAATACCGGGAAGGACATACGGCCATTGCCCAGCATAAAACTCTGGAGACAGGCTTCGCCTTCATCAGTGGTATCATAGTTCAGCAATACATGTTTCAGGTCATGCCGGGCATAATGCCTCAGCAAAGGCAGGTTTCTCTTTTGCAGGAATAGATATAGATCATACCCAAGTGTGTTGTCGGGAAACTGGGCCAGTTCTTCTTTTGAATAGGCAAACTGATCGGGTCGGCGGATGACCTTCAGTAAGGGCAATGCTATTTGATGCGTCAGGAAAACCAGGATGGATGACCGTATTTTTATTAATATTTTTCTCATACTTGCTTTATTTAACAGCTTTGATCATGCTTTCCAGTGCCCCGATGTGTTCGGTAAAAGTTTTTTCGTACTCGGCAATGCTCTGACTGAAATCGTAGTAATAATCAAT
>JANNUI010000611.1:0-3898 GCA_031395125.1 Chitinophagaceae bacterium
CCCCACAACCCTTTCAGCAAAAAAGAATCACCTGCCTGTTCAATTCGGGTAAACTCTTTTATGCCGAATACAATTTTCGCCTTTTCTTCTTCCTGCTTTTCCATAAAGCAGACATTATTGGCGCCATAGACCTCGATACCATTCTGCCCTGCCTGCAGATTTCCCGCTTGAAAAAGATCCCCCGCATTTATGATGCTCATGAACTTTTTACCGGTTTGAAGGAAGTTGCCACCCGGCCGGGAGTATTAAATGCATGGACAAGGATTGAAAAAAAAGCCGTTCCAAAATTCAGGCACGGCTACACAGTAAGTGAAAGTATAGCAGAAGAATTCAGGAAAAAATACGGGGTGAATTATCAAACCATCCGCAATGTTCCGGTATTAAGGGAATGGGCTGAACCGCTGTTCAAAGAAAGATTTCTGATGTACCAGGGTGCCGTGAATGAAGCAAGGGGGTTTGAATTCCTCATACCGGCCATGCAGTCCGTTCCTTGCAAATTAGTGGTTTGCGGGGATGGAAATTTTATGCCGCAACTGAAAGAACTGATCAGGCAATACAAACTGGAGGATAAAGTAGAATTGAAAGGTATGCTGCCGCCGGATGAGCTTTGGGATATTTCCCGCAGCGCCTGGATCGGAATGGCCGTTGCTGAAAACACCGGCCAGAACCAGTACCTGGCGCTGCCCAATAAATTCTTTGATTATATACATGCAGGTCTTCCTCAGATAACGATGGACTATCCCGAATACCGGAAATTAAACAAGGAATTTGAAGTGGCAGTACTTATCGACAGCACTGAGCCTGCGAGAATTGCTGCTGCCATAAACAATTTGCTTGGAGATACTGTTCTACACCGGAAGCTCAGGGAGAATTGCCTCCGTGCCAGGCTGGAGCTGAACTGGCAACAGGAAGAAAATAAATTAACCAGCTACTATAAATCCGTTTTTGAAGCTTGAACCGTCACCTGCATATCGTCTGCCTCGATGTTCCCTGGCCACCCGATTACGGCGCCGCTATTGACATGATGAACCGCATCATGATGATGAAGAAACTGGATGTAGCCGTACACCTGCATTATTTCAGTTATAATGAAAGGGGGACACCTAATGAACTGAACCAGTTTTGTGAGAGCATCCATGTGTATGAAAGGAAAACAGGCCGGAAAGGGCTCTCGGCCAGGCTTCCCTATATTGTCGCCTCCAGGATGAATGACGAACTGGTCAATAACCTGGGAAAAGATAACTATCCGGTGCTGCTGGAAGGTATTCATTGCACCGGCATCCTCCCGCAGCTGGATCTCCGGAATCGAAAAGTGGTGGTACGTATGCACAATGATGAAAGTGTTTATTACAAAGAGCTGGCAAGGGCAGAATCATCGTTGCTGAAGAAGCTTTTCTTTCGCCGGGAAAGCCGGCTGATCTCAGCATACCAGGGCCGCTTACCGGATGAATGCACTTATGCATGTGTGTCGGCAGATGATATACATACACTAAGAGATGTTTACCACCTTCAGCACGTAAAATATATTCCCACGTTCCCAACCTGGCAGCAGGTAAACAGCGAAGAAGGGGCAGGCAATCTTTGTCTCTATCACGGCAACCTGTCAGTTCCTGAAAATGAGGAAGCAGCACTCTGGTTGCTGCGAAAGGTTTTTTCCAGGATCAGGAAGCCCTTTGTGATTGCCGGTAAAAACCCTTCCCGTCGTTTGCAGAAGATGGCGCATCTCTGGCAGCATACCTGCCTTGTGGCCGATCCCTCGGAATCAGAACTGAATGACCTTGTCCGAAAAGCACATATCAATGTCTTGCCCTGTCTGAATAAGCATATCACCGGTATCCGGCTCAAACTGCTGCATGTTCTGTTTGAAGGAAGGCATTGTGTGGTGAATGAACCGATGGTGAAGGGAACAGGCCTGGAGGGAGCTTGTCATATTGCGGCATCGGCTGATGCTTTTGCATCCATCATCACACAACTTTATCACCAGCCTTTTACCAGTGAGGAAATTGAATTGCGGAAAAGATTATTGGGCGATAAGTACAATAATGAGAAGAACACCCGGCAGCTTATTCAATATTTATGGTAGCATTATCAAGTAACCTGCCCCTTTCAGTACGTATGGTGCGGGCCTGGAATTTCTGTACCACCATATAGTCATGCGAAGCCATCACCACAGCCGTGTTGTAGTCTTTTGAGATCTGGAACAGCAGGCTCATGATCTCGTCGGATGTTTCGGGGTCCAGGTTGCCGGTAGGTTCATCAGCCAGTATCAGTTTGGGAGAATTGAGCAAAGCCCTGGCAATGTCCACCCGCTGCTGTTCCCCGCCACTCAGTTCAAATGGCATTTTGAACCCTTTTGACTTCAGGCCCACTTTATCCAGCACATCAGCTATCTTTTCATCCATGAGCCGCACATCGGTCCAGCCAGTGGCCTTCAAAACAAATTTCATATTGTCGTTTACATTCCGGTCGGTCAGCAGTTGAAAATCCTGGAATACCACCCCAAGGGTTCTGCGCAAGAAGGGTACTTTTTTCCAGTCGAGCCCCTGCAGGCTGAAGCCGGCCACTGTCCCCTCGCCTTCTCTGAGTTCCAGTTCTCCATACAAAGTTTTCAGCAGGCTTGATTTACCCGTGCCGGTTTTTCCCACCAGGTATACAAACTCCCCTTTGTTCACCGTCAGGTTCACATCCTGCAGTATAAGGTTATTACCCTGGTATATATTGACGTTTCTGAGTTCGATGATTGGTTCGGCCATTGGAAATGGGTTTGTCCGAAGGACTCCTCCGGAGTTGCAAAATAAAGGAAGAACTCCCGGAAAAAATCATTTTTTTAGTTATTTAGCTGCAAGAATCGGTTAAGTGTTAATTTAGTTTTATGAAACAATGGCTTTACAGCACAATACTTTCATTCCTGTTTTGCGGCCCTGCCGCATTTGCCGGTAATAATAAAATTTCAGCCGATACAACAAAGCCGGTGTACAGCATTCTGAACAATTCAAAAAGTGGCAGCCTTGATTCAAATATCCTTATTGTAGTAAATGGAACCGTCGCCGGCACGATCCGTGAACTAAAAACAGACCTTGCCACGGCCTTTCACCCCGAAACGATCGAAAGCATCAATGTGCTCAAGGACAGTGCTGCGATAAACAAATACGGCGAAAGAGGGAGGCCGGGTGTGCTGGAATTCATGCTTAAGAAAGTAACAATGGAAGAGGTGGCACTTACCGATACGCCAAAAACAGACGGGAACCCCGGTGATGAGAACAAAGTATTTGACAGGGTTGAGGTGGAAGCATCCTTTCCGGGTGGAGGAGAGAACTGGAGAAAATATCTTGAGAAAAATCTCAACGCCAATATTCCCATGGAGAATAATGCCCCGATGGGTTACTTTAAGGTGATCGTACAGTTTGTGGTGGACAGGCAGGGGAACGTATCTGATATAAAATCGCTGACCAGCCATGGCTATGGCATGGAGGCAGAAGTGATCCGGGTCATTTTAAAGCAGCCCAAATGGCTACCTGCCATGCAAAACGGGAGGGCAGTCAACGCTTACCGGAAACAACCTGTTACGTTTGTGCTGGAAGGAGAAGTGGATATACAAACAAAAGAAAGCTATATTTTATATGCCGGCATCAATAACCCGATGAAGATAAATGCCGGGAAGATTAAAGATGAGGACCTTGAATTCTCCCTCTCCCACGGAACCATTACCAGGGTATCGGAAGGAAATTACCTGGTTAGAACCGACAAACAGGGAACAGTGATCCTGACCCTAAAAGACAAGAAGAAGAATAAAGAAATTGAGAGAATAGCCTTTACAGTAAAATAGTTATTAGAAACGGATTGAGGTCCCGTTCTCCAAACTGATCAGCAATTCCTTATTCACTGCCCCCTCCACCCT
>JANNUI010000633.1:0-2989 GCA_031395125.1 Chitinophagaceae bacterium
CTTTACGTGACCAACTCTGTTACTTACCCTGGCGACACGCGGCGTACCGCCGACGGTGCCATTTCTTATAAGTGTTACAAAGAAAATTGCGAATCAAGGTAAGTTGTATGGAAATGCGTTGCCAGTCCCTGGGTGGATACAAAAGAGTTCAGTTTTGACATCACGGCTCATGAGCGCTGCGTGGTCGTTCAATTTGCAAATCGTGGGTGGGCAGACCCCCCGAATTTTTTAATTGTTTTATGGTCCCGTCAGCCGGCAAAAAAATAATGGTACGGGTTAACTGACGGCCAAGAAAATAAATTCTTTGTCCATACTTATTGGGTTCGGGAGCATTCAGGTACCAGATAAGCGAATCAAGATCCTTCTTCTTTTGAGTCATCCTGTTCACATATATGGTAATAAAGGACGTATCTGACCTGAGGTCTTCAATAAATGACCTGATGTATTGCTTTTCCCGGTCTTTTTCGATCTTATGTTCCAACTGGTATTCTGCCAAAAACCCACAGAACACAGCCAGGAACAACATTAAAAACTCCCAAAAATAATGGGTCCATTTTTTCCTGCCCGGATGGATACCGGGGTCGGCAGTATGGGTGTGGGCATGTACTTCCATGGTTTTTCTCTTTTATTAGTCAAGTAAAAAGGTTTCTGCGTTTTCAGGGGTTATAACATAACTGACCGCTTTGGGATATGCGCCGGAGAAAGCCCGGCTCACCCCGCCTTTGGCTTTTGGGTTCCATTTACATTCAAAAGCTGTAATCTCTCCATTGGCATCTTCTATATAATCCACTTCCTGCTGTGCAAGGGTCCGCCAGAAAAAACGGGAAGCATGTTTGTCTGTGTTGTTTAAAAACTTCATCCGTTCGCTGATAAACCAGTTTTCCCAAAGCTGCCCGATATCCTGCCGCAGGTTTACCGGGTTAAACTGGTTGATAACTGCATTACGTAAACCATTATCATAAAAATAAATTTTATAACTCTTCTTCAGTTCATTCCGCAGGTTGCGGCTGAATGCCGGCAAACGAAAAACGATAAATGCTTTTTCCAGCAGGTTGATATATTTTTCAACCGTCTCTGCATTTAACCCGCAAAGCTGGCCCAGTTCATTATAGCTTATTAATTGCGCCATCTGAAAGGCCAGTGCCTGTACAAGTTTTTCTAATTTATCGGGTTTTTGTATCCGCTCCCAGGTAAGTATGTCTTTATACAAATAACTGCTGGCTAATTGTTTTAACAGCGATTGCTCATCACCCGGAGATGTTATTATTTCGGGATAATAACCATACACCAGACGATGATGTAACAATCTTTTTTCTTCTAACAGGTTTGTATGTGCCACCATTTCGCCAAACGACAACGGATGTAAATGATATTCCCATTTACGGCCGGTAAGCGGTTCATTTATTTTATTAGCCAGTTCAAAAGCAGATGAACCGGTAGCAATAACTTTTACTCCTTTAATATTATCAGTAATCAGTTTAATGCAAATGCCGATATTTTCTATACGCTGCGCTTCATCTATTACAATTGTTTTATTACTGCCAGTTAAGGATTTTAGTTGTGCAGAGGTCGGATGCTCCAGCAAACTTCTTATATCTGTTTCATCGCCACTCCACCAGGCGACGGGTTGCTTCAATTGCGCCTGCATCAGTTGCAGCAAAGTGCTTTTTCCTGCTTGTCTTGGGCCCAGCAGGATGATGGCTTTATTATCCTTCAGCTTTTTGGCAATGCTATCCTCAAGGCTCCTTTTTATCATTTTTTCGAACATATCCGTAAATTTAATACTTATATTTCGGATACAACCTGTTTTTTAGTAGCTTAATCAAAAATTCGTATATAACCCGCAGAACACGACCAGGAATAACATTAAAAACTCCCGGAAATAATGGGTCCCTGCCCGTCCGGTCAGGCGGGCATTTTTTCCTGCCCCGATGGCTATCGGGGTCGGCAGCGGTATGAGTGTGTGCATGTACTTCCATAATAAATTATTTCAAGTGGTATTTGCTTTTAAAATATTCAAGCAAACTGATTGCGTTGCCTTTAATTTGTATCATTTCTTGCAGATTACCCTGGCAATAGGAATTATATATAGACAGCAAATTAAAATACTTATTGATTGTTTCCGGGCTCCATGCATAGACCACTTTAGCTGATCCTGGGTTTGTGAATCCTTGATGATGGAGAATTGAAATTGTCATATCCCGTATCTTATTTTGTATTTCCTGGAATGCAGTGGTTTCAATTTTTATATACATCCGTAGTGAATTGTCATAAATCAGAATACTATCTGCATCCTCTTTAAGCAGCAAGCGTAATCCTCCGGCATTTTTTAATTGTTGAAGTGTACGATCAGTATAAACAAGATCGCTAAAACCACCAGTAATAATAAACAAATTAAACAGACATGTATCGGGTTTGTTTTGGCGGTTTATTGCCTGATAACAGGGCTCAATTTGTTTTAATGCGTTAACCTTTTTTTCATAACTCCTTATTATATCCTCAAATAGGACAGTATCGGTTTTCAAATCTTCATAAAAGGAAATGATATATTGTTTTCCCCTTTCTTTTTCTATTTTATGCTCCAATTGATACTCCGCCAGAAATCAGCAGAACACAGCAAGGAACAACATGAGAAACTCCCAGAAATAATGGGTCCATTTTTTCCTGCCCCGAAGGCTAACGGATTCGGCAGCGGTGTGGGTGTGGGCATGTACTTCCATAAATAGCTTATTTCATGTGATATTCTTTCTTCAAAAAAACGATAATACCAGAGGCCTTTTCCTTTAATCTCTTTAACCGGATCACATTTAGAGCATCGCTGCCTTTTAACTGATGGATGCAGTAAATAAAATCAAGCAATACTTCTCTATTTACTGTTCTCAGAGCAGGGTTTCCGGCCGGAGGAATAATAATTTCCCCGTCCACCATTGTTTCCAATACAAGCGGGTCAAGGATTTTACCGGTAAAAGAACGGATGTCTTTAATTTCG
>JANNUI010000640.1:0-2347 GCA_031395125.1 Chitinophagaceae bacterium
GATCGATCCCGATGGGATCGTATCAGTGAAAATGAAAGATGTGAAAAAAATCCAAAAATTTCATACCGATTTTATCCTGGACACCGGTTCTCCGCATTATATAAAAATGGTAACTGATGTAATGGACCTGGATGTGTACAAAAAAGGGTATGAAATAAGACACAGTAAAGAATTTGAAGAAGAAGGTATTAATGTGAATTTTGTGGAGCAACTGGATGAACCTGATAAAATAATCGTCCGCACTTTTGAACGGGGTGTGGAGGATGAGACCCTATCCTGCGGAACAGGGGTTACAGCGGCTGCATTGGTTTGCTACCACAATGAAAACGGGTTCAATGAAGTGGAGGTAAAGACCCTGGGCGGCCCGATCAGTGTTGAGTTTGACAGGGTGGATGATAACCGTTATGAAAACATCTGGCTTTGCGGTCCCGCAGAAAAAGTGTTTGAAGGCTCTGTTGATATACCACTTCGTCCCGTTTAGAAAACGGGACTACGCAGTACACAGTAAAATGACCGGGAGTTTGTCCATAGAAGAAATAACGAAACGGCTCCACCAGGCAGCCGGCGACTTCACAAGCTATTGTTCCAGCCTCAGCGATGATCAATTCTTTTACCAGCCGGGAGAAAAATGGTCGCCCGCGCAGCAGGTAAAACATCTTATTACTGCTGCTGATATGGCCCGCCTTGCATTTACACTTCCCAAATTCATGGTACGGATGGTGGGTGGAAAACCGAACCGCCCTTCCCGCACCTACGATGAGCTGGTAGCCAGGTATAAATTGAAATTAGAGCAGGGGGGGCGGGCCAGCGGAAGATATATTCCGAAACCCATCCCTGCTTCTTACGGAAAGAAAAAAATGCTGACACGGTTCTCCAGGGCCATGCAAAAGTTTGCAGTCTCGGTAAAACAAAAATGGAAAGAACCACAGCCTGACCAGTATATTGCCCCGCATCCACTCCTTGGAAAGATCACCCTGCGGGAGCTTTGCTATTTCACAATTCATCACACTTATCATCACCTGGAGTCTATACAAAAAATGATATTACAAAATAAATGAACTTCTATTGTATAATAATTCAACGTTTGCTGACTCCCCACTAGCCATTAGCCATTAGCCACTCACGACTACAGACTCCATCCCTTACCTTTGCTTCCGTGATCCAGTACTTTAAAAATATCAGTCAGCAAACAGTAGAGATAGACAATCCCGAAGCAGGTGTATGGGTGAATGTATCGCCTCCCCTGAAGCAGGAAGAGTTTTCTGAATTAGCAGAAACCCTTGAAATTCCGGTTGACTTTCTTACTGACTCACTGGATATTGATGAAAGGAGCCGTTTTGAAGAAGATGATAATGTAAAACTCATTGTCATCAAGACCCCAACGGAAAACAATTCATTTAATGAGAGTGATGCCTATTATATCACCATTCCTATCTGCATCATCCTGACGCATAACCAGATCGTAACCGTCAATTCGTTTGACAATCCGGCCATCAAAAAATTTCTGAACACCTTCCCCAACCGGGATACAGAGAAAAAGAGCATGATGGTGCTGAAAATATTCGAAAAGGTAACACAGGCATACATGCAATACCTGAAGGAGATCAACCAGCGCCGCAACCTGATGGAACAAAAACTGTATGCCAGCAGTCGTAATGAAGAGTTGCTGGAGCTGATGAAGATCCAGAAAAGCCTTGTGTATTTCGTCACAGCGCTCAAATCCAATGAAATGCTGATGATGAAAATTGTAAGGACCAATTTCCTGAACCTGAATGAGGACGAAAAGGAATTTCTCGAAGACCTCATTGTAGATACCTCCCAGGGCCTGGAGATGGCGAATATCTATACCAATATTCTCAGTAGTACGCTGGATGCCTTTGCCAGCATTATTGCCAATAACCAGAACCAGGTGTTGAAACGCCTTGCTGTCATCACCATCGTTCTTACTTTCCCTGTTTTGATCGCAAGTTTATTTGGCATGAATGTTCCCAGCGGCTTTGAACATTCCAGCTATGCCTTTTACATTGTCGCCTTTCTTTCACTGGGAATTGCGCTGATCATCGGCTGGTATTTCTTCCGTAAGAAAATATTCTAACCCCCTATCCCCGAAAGGGGAATTAAGGGTAACTAAGCACTAAATACGGTGGCTCTTTATAAGGTGTGGGTCAATTTGAATATTTGGCCACAAACCCGATAGCTATCGGGTCACGAATTCACGAAGCTGCACAAAGTTGTCTTCGTGAATTCTTTGTGACCTGGTGCCTTCGTGGCAAAAAGCCGTCAAATACCAAACTGACCCACTACTCTTTATAACCACTATTTTTACAATCAATGAGTCATTTTAATC
>JANNUI010000049.1:0-4866 GCA_031395125.1 Chitinophagaceae bacterium
ATAAACATTGTTAAGATTTATATACCGGCCAATGACCCTGGCTTTATTGGCAGGTTGTTTGTAATTTTAGAACACTTGTTACGTTGACAGTCTTTACACTGCTCCGAAGGAACCCTCCAAGGGTCCGTAAGGACTCCCTGGGAGAGTCCTTTGGACCTTCGGAGAAATTTTCGTCACCGCTCAAAAATAATATAATGGAACGAATAGAGGCCCTCATCAGCAAATTAAAGCAGCAGTTTGAACAAAATGCAGAACCCGCCCTCATGCTGGGCACGGTACAACTGCTGGAGTTCGAACTCACCAAAATGAATTCGGCCAACCGTCGAAGCCTTGGCACACCCAAAGTGGCCGTGGTGCTTCCTTTTTCCAATTCGCTGGCACATATGGGACTTGCGCAATATGAGAAGTATGCACCCAAAGTGGCGGAACAACCGTTGCAGCCAGCTGTTAAAGAAACGAAAGAGACCCTGCTGCTCGATGAGGGCTCAGTTTCGGTGGTGCAGAAAAACGGGCAATTAGACTGGGTATTCGATCCGATGAACGAGATCCCCACCCTTTCTCACCAGGGTAAAGAGAAAGAAGTGAATGATATGAATACACAAAGCGAATCGCTGAATGATAAACTGAAACAGGGCAAAACAGAACTGGTGGAAATATTGAAAGAAACACCCGTAAAGGACCTCCGCAAGGCGATCGGTATCAATGACCGGTTTCTTTTTATCAACGAACTTTTCCGTGGCGACGAGAATATGTACGAACGCTGCATCAAGACCATCAACAGCTTTAACATCTATGCCGAAGCAGAGTACTGGATAAGCCGGGAATTGAAGGTGAAAATAGGCTGGAAAACGACAGCGCCACCGTGGTGCACTTTGATCAGCTGGTCAAAAGGCGTTTTTCCTGAATATAGTGTATGATCTTTTCAACCGCCCCGGCATTTGCTTTCACATATTGTCCTGCTTTCTCACCGGTTTCCCTGTAAAAAGATGGATCCTGCATCAACCGGCTGAGGGTTTCAATGAACTGCTCCTTTCCCTGAACCACCATCGCCCCTTTTGTCAAAACGAGTTCAACTGCCTCCCGGTATTTTTCATAATTAGGTCCGAACAATACAGGTTTATGATACACGGCCGCTTCCAGCACATTATGCACACCGGTGTGGCCATGCCCTCCACCCACATAGCAGGACCAGGCATACTTGTATAACCTCGATAGTATTCCAACATTGTCAATGATTAGTATGCGGCTATTAGAGTCCAACCCCCGGGAAAGAAAAGAATAAAGCAGGCTGTCCGGAAACAGGGCTTGCAGGTATTCAATATGCTTTGGGTTCACCTCATGCGGGGCAATGATCAGTTTCACCTGGTTTGATTCAAGAAAACCTGCTGCCTTTTTAAGTAATTCTTCATCATCAGACCAGGTACTTCCTGCAATTAATGTTTTATGACCGTCAATGAATTTTTCAATACCCGGAACAGCTTCAGTAGCCCCGGCAATTTCAATGACCCTGTCAAACCGGGTGTCGCCGGACACGGTGGTAATATCAGCACAACCAATGTCATCCAATAGTTTTTTGGAGGATTCGTTTTGAACAAAAAGCTGATCAAATCGGGACAATATCTTGCGCTGCAGGCCGCCATACCATTTAAAGAACGGCATATCCTTTCTGAACAGAGCGGAGATCAGGATCAGCGGTATGTTACGATATTTTATTTTCTTGAGGTAGTAATACCAGAACTCATACTTCACAAAGATGACCAGTGAGGGATGAACAATTTCAAGGAACCGCCTGGCATTGCGTGGGCCATCCATGGGCAGGTAAAATACCCAGTCGGCCCCTTTGTAATCTTTCAGAGCTTCATAGCCAGAAGGGGAGAAGAAGGTGAGTAAGATCTTGTGTCTTGTGTCTTGCGTGTCCGCCGTAGCTTTAACGAAGGCGGATGCCTTGATCCTTTCCATAACAGGTCTTCCCTGTTCAAATTCGCCAAGCGAAGCACAATGCATCCAGATAATTTTTTCTCCTGCAGGGATAGCAGCCTGCAGTTTTTCAAATATCCCTTTTCGCCCCCGCACCCATTTTTTTGCTTTGGGATTGAATAAAGAAGCGATATACGTTCCTGCCCTGAAAAGCAATAAAAATATATTGTAAAGAAATACAGGCAATAGACTGGTAATTAATAATTGACAAATGTAAAAGCAATCAGGTAAACTACCCTTATTTTGCTATTTTTGCCGCGCAAAAGACTGAAGTCAAATTAGTCAAACATAGGAAGCTGTGACTTGTATGACCCATATGACCTGTTTGACCAGTTTAAATGCAATCTAACCAAACCCATTATAAGATCTTCCTGATGCGCCCGATCCAAATGGTGGACACCAAAACCCAGTATCACAAGATAAAACCCGAAGTGGATAAGGCCGTCATTGAAGTGATGGAAAGCTCCGCTTTCATCAACGGGATAGCTGTGCATGATTTTGCTGCCCATCTTTCTTCTTACCTCGGGGTTAAACACAGCATTCCCTGTGCCAACGGTACCGACGCCCTGCAGATAGCCATGATGGCGCTGGGTCTGCAGCCGGGTGATGAGGTCATTACCCCTTCTTTTACCTATATCGCTACTACTGAAGTAATCGCCCTGCTGAAACTTACACCGGTATTTGTGGAAGTGGATGCGAAAACTTTTTGTATGGACCCGGCTTCTTTGGAGAAAGCCATTACCTCCAAAACAAAAGCCATCGTACCTGTTCACCTGTACGGCCAGGCTGCACCGATGGAGGAGATCATGGCCATCGCAAAAAAGCACAACCTGTATGTGATCGAGGATAATGCACAGGCCATCGGCTGCGATTATTGTTTTTCAGATGGCAGCAAAAGAAAAACGGGTACCATTGGCCATATCGGGACCACTTCTTTCTATCCCTCCAAAAACCTCGGCGCTTTTGGCGATGGCGGCGCTATTTTCACGGATGATGATGCGCTGGCAGCAAAAATGAAGATGATCGCCAACCATGGCCAGCGCAAACAATATTATCATGATGTGGTGGGTTGCAACAGCCGGCTCGATTCCATACAGGCTGCCATACTGGATATCAAACTCCGCCACCTGGATGAGTATGCAGCAGCAAGGAGAAAGGCGGCCGGTCAGTACGATAAGGCTTTTTGGGGCCACCCAAAAATAACAACCCCGTTCAGGGCCGCTTATTCCAGCCATGTATTTCATCAATATACTTTGCTGCTGGAAGGAGTGGACCGGGAAGGACTGAAAAAATTCCTGGCTGAAAACGGCATCCCGTCTATGATCTATTATCCCGTGCCGGGACATAAGCAAAAAATGTTTGAACAGTTCAATGTGGCTTCGCAACCGATGCCTGTTACCGACTGGCTGACCGGGCGGGTGATCTCATTGCCTATTCATACGGAGCTGGATGAGGAGCAACTCGAATTTATCATATCAAAAGTTTTGGATTTTTTAAATAACTAAAAATTTCCCTCCCCCTCCTTTGGAGGGGGCTGGGGGGAGGTCTAATTATGAAGATTGCAGTAGTTGGTACAGGCTATGTTGGTTTGGTAACAGGCACCTGCTTTGCTGAAACTGGCAATGATGTGACCTGCGTGGATATAGATGCCGCTAAAGTCAGTAAGCTGGGTAATGGTGAGATCACCATTTATGAACCAGGTCTGGAGAAACTTTTCCTGCGTAACCTGAAAGAGGACCGCCTGCATTTCACTACAGATCTTGCTGTTGGCATTAAGGATGCATTGATCATTTTTCTGGCCCTGCCCACCCCTCCGGGTGAAGATGGGTCGGCAGACCTGAAATATATCCTGGGAGTATCCAGTGACCTGGGCAAATTGCTCAGCAGTTATAAGGTGATCGTGGATAAAAGCACGGTGCCGGTAGGCACAGCTGAAAAAGTGCATGCTGCGATCGCAAAAAATTACAGCGGAGAGTTTGATGTGGTGAGTAACCCGGAATTTTTGCGGGAGGGTGTGGCGGTAGAAGATTTTATGAAACCCGACAGGGTGGTGATCGGGACCAGTTCAGAAAAAGCAAAGAAAGTGATGGGTGATCTCTACGCCCCCTTTGTGCGCCAGGGAAACCCGGTCATCTATATGGATGAACGCTCCGCAGAACTCACCAAGTATGCAGCCAATTCATTCCTCGCTACCAAGATCTCCTTCATGAATGAGATAGCAAGGCTTTGCGAGAAATTAGGCGCTGATGTGGACATGGTGCGCCGGGGTATCGGCAGTGATGAACGTATCGGCAAACGGTTTTTATTCCCCGGTATTGGTTACGGCGGCAGTTGTTTTCCCAAGGATGTGCAGGCGCTGGTGAGATCGGCAGCCGGGGCAGATTATGATTTTAAGATCCTGCATGCGGTGATGGATGTGAATGAATCGCAGAAACTGCACCTGGTCCCGGGTATCAAGAAATATTTCAATGGTGATCTGAAAGGGAAACATTTTGCTTTATGGGGACTCGCCTTCAAACCAAATACAGATGATATACGGGAAGCCCCGGCTTTGTATATTATTGATGAATTACTGAAAGCGGGCGCTACCATATCGGCATTCGACCCCGAAGCGATGAAGAATGTGAAAAATGAGATCGGCGATAAGATCAGTTACACAGAAAGCCAGTACGATGCTTTGAAAAATGCAGATGCACTGATCATTGCCACAGAGTGGAATGAATTCAGGACACCGGATTTCACTAAAATAGCCGGCAGCCTGAAAAACAAAGCTATCTTCGACGGAAGAAATCTTTTTGACCTCGCCGTGATGAAGGAGATGGGATATTACTATCAAAGTGTGGGCAGGGCGGCCATAAACCCCCCATCCCCGCCAGCTGGCGGGGAGTA
>JANNUI010000062.1:0-1958 GCA_031395125.1 Chitinophagaceae bacterium
TTCCACCAGCGCTGCTGCAGGTCGTCGTTCACAAACATAGCCCGCAAAGATAGGACTGACCACTCTTCCGGCTACCCTTTATCTTTGCCGCTCCGGAGGCGTTCTTCGGACAAATTTTTCATAGCAATGTTGCAGCTTCAGGTATTAAGACAGGATCCGCAGGCAGTAAAGGAGAGACTGGCGATAAAACATTTTACCGAATCACAACTAGTGGATGAGATTATCGCACTGGATAATGAAAGAAAAAGACTGCAACTGGAATCGGAGAACTGCCTTGCTAAAATAAATGCTGCATCAAAGGAAATCGGCCAGCTGATGGGTAAGGGGCAGAAAGAAGAAGCTGAAAAGAGAAAACAAGAGGTAGCTACTTATAAAACCTCATTGTCGCCTATTGCAGAAAAGCTGGCGGCAACGGAGAAGGAGCTTACTGATAAACTTGTCTTGCTTCCCAATCTTCCCTCCCCCAAAGTACCCGCGGGCAAAACACCGGCTGACAATGCAGTGGTGCGGGAAGGAGGACAAAAGCCCAAATTGCCAGCTGGTTCAGTTCCTCACTGGGATCTGATAAAGAAATATGATATCATTGATTTTGAAACTGGTGCCAGAATCACTGGAAGCGGATTTGCCTTATACAAAGGCCAGGGTGCTAAACTGCAGCGGGCATTGATACAATATTTCCTGGACTATAATACTGCTGCAGGCTACACCGAATACCTGCCGCCTTTTATGGTGAATGAGACAACTGCCTATGGCACGGGCCAGTTGCCGGATAAGGAAGACCAGATGTATTACATGCCGGAAGATAAATTTTACATGATCCCCACCTCCGAAGTACCGGTCACCAATATTTACCGTGATGAGATTGTAAAAGAGGAAAACCTTCCGATCAAAATGACAGCCTATTCCCCCTGTTTCAGAAGGGAGGCGGGAAGTTTTGGAAAAGATGTGCGGGGACTGAACCGGGTTCACCAGTTTGATAAAGTGGAGATCGTTCAGTTGGTTCACCCGGATAAAAGTTACGAAGCGTTGGAAGAAATGGTGGCGCATGTAGAAAAATTGCTGAATACACTGGAGTTGCCATACCGCATTTTGAAATTATGCGGTGGCGATATGAGTTTTGCTTCTGCACTCACCTATGATTTTGAAGTGTACAGCGCTGCGCAGGATAAATGGCTGGAGGTAAGCTCGGTTTCCAACTTCGAAACATTCCAGACCAACCGGATGAAGATCCGTTTCAAGCCTGCCTTGCCGGCAGGCAGGGATGCTGATGGAAAATCAATACTGCTGCATTCGCTGAATGGCAGTTCACTGGCGTTGCCCAGAATAGTGGCTTGTTTGCTGGAGAATAACCAGGCTGACGGGCATATTAAACTTCCAGCCGCATTGCAGTCATATTTTGGCGCCCCGGCTATCCACTTATAAGGATTTATAGCGGCAGGCTTTCCGGGAATGAAAAAGACAATAGCGATCATAACCACATTAATCTTAGTATTAGCAGCCTGCCAGAAAAAAGCATTGCCTGTTATTACAGAAAGAAAGACAGAACCCCCTGCAAAAATTAACAGTAAGTATCCGCCCAAAGAAACCGTGGCGCCCGATACACTGGCCGGCAAACGAATATTCATTTCCCGCTGCGGTCGTTGTCATGCCTTACCGGAAATGAAACAATTCAGCATGGAGAGATGGGATGATATATTACCTGTTATGTTCCCCCGTGCAAGAATGAATAATGAAGAAGCGCTTCATGTGAGGGCTTATTTGCTGGCGAATGCTGCTAAGTAGCGGCAGCCTGCATTTTCTTTATCCGCCGGTTCATCACATAAAACCAGGCTGGTGGTATCAATGATAGCAATATCATACCCGGATAACCGGTCGGCATCTGCGGTGAATTATCATGGTGCCGCAAAACCTGGTACTTACGGCTGGCCAGGTAATGATGATCGCTGTGCCGGCTTAAC
>JANNUI010000081.1:0-10118 GCA_031395125.1 Chitinophagaceae bacterium
CACCACTGGGCCAGGGAGTTTGCCAAAGACAAAATAGCCGCGAACGCCCTTTGGCCAAGGACCACCATCGATACTGCTGCAGTACGGAACTTATTAGGTGGCGCCATGCTGGCCAATATGAGCCGCACTGTGGATATACTCGCTGATGCGGCCTACTACATCCTGCGGCAGCCCTCCACCGAATGTACCGGCAATTTGTTTGTAGATGAACAGGTGCTGGCTAAAGAAGGTATTACTGACCTCTCAGCATATTCGGTAGTACCTGGGGCGCAATTGTATACTGATTTGTTTGTGTGATTGCGATTCCCGGAAGCAGGAAAGCGATCTTATCAATCCCATTATTGCTCAGTTGAACGTTTAAAAAGAGCCAAAAATTGTTTGGTTTTTTACTCAGCTCATGTTAGCTGTCGCTTTTAGTTTTTCCATACTCGAATATTCCATGCTGTTACTATTGAATCATTGCCAAATGAAAAGTATAGATCTTTAGTATAGACAGGATCAATGTCATTCCCATAATCGATTATTATCTCATATCCAACAGAATTGCTGTCAGTGAAATTTGGACGGCCCAATAAGTCTATGAGTTCTGAATATTTCAATCCGACTAGTTTATGATTTTGTGTCAAATCTAAAAGCATAGCCTTTCTATGAGGGGGTGCAAAAATAGCGTCGCCTTGAAAACTCCAATCTTTTTTATTGAAGTTTTCCTGCTTCATCCCACATGATAGGGTTAAAAGAGTAAGTATTGGTACGAAGACGTTTTTCATTCTCTTCGATTTGAATTATGAATCAGGAAGTGGCAGATAACTGTTTGCAGCTTTGCGTTGTGGCGGATTAGATGCACTAACCTGTCCAAACGCACACTGTTTATTAAATGCACAACTGTTTATATTCGCACTTCCCCCGCCATAACGCAAAGGTACTGTTAGCGGCTGCTCTTTTTTTGTCAAGGTTTAAATCTTTCAAATGTTTGTCCGTTGAATTTATATACCCCTGTCTCGTGAGTGCCAAGCCATAGGTCGCCATTATTGTCTTTATAAATGGAGAAAACAGTAATGTCTTTTGTCCCGTCCTTAACAGGATAATGGACGAAGTTCAGTCCGTTATAGCGCCATATTCCGTCTCGGTAGGTAGCAATCCAAAGCTCGTTATTGTTGTCTCTGATAATGGATAAATATTCATTCAGATTACCATTGTTCTTTCCGTCTAAACTGCCTATGCTTTTTTCTCTGCCATAAAATGTTTGTTTGTCTGTTTTGTTACCGTAGATATTGTAACGATACATTGTATTGAACCAAAAATATCCGTCTTTGTCTTCAATAATGGAGCGAACCCCGTTAGCAGGTCCATTATGAAGTTCTGTAACATCTACTTCAGAAATCCAGTCAAATGTTTTTCCATTATACCGAAAAACACCTAAGGGGTTAGTGCCAAACCAAACATTTCCTTTGGTGTCTTTATAAATACTGTAAACAGCATACGGATTGGTATGGTTGGGATGTTTCGGAACTTGCAACTTGTATAAAGAATTACCATCATACCGATAAACAAATCCTGAATCCCAGCCCTGTCTGAACCACAAGTCGTTTGGCTCTAACTTCCACTCCTTGTCAGAATTGGAAACGCTCAAGGTGGTAAAACTTTGCCCGTCAAATTTGCTGATGCCTTTACTGGTATTGATGTAAATGTTACCTGATTTGTCTTCTTTAATTTCTTCAATCCTGTTGTGGGGTAGACCACTTTCAGTTGTAAAATGAAGAATTGTTTTTCCGTCATAACGATATAAACCGTCCTCCCAGCTTCCCAACCAATAATTGTTTTTCTTGTCCTGATAAACAAGCATTATATTATTTCCAAACTCTTTCACAGTGTCGCCAACAGTCAAAGCTGCAGGCTTGTCAATATGAGAGGTGTTTTGTCCGTTGCATGAGGTCAATACTGTCGTGATGCTTAAAAAGAGAAGTATGTTTAGCTTCATTGCTTGTTTGTTCAAAGTCTGCAGTGTCCTAATAGAGTTGCCGCTAACATGTAAATGTATGAAGGTTCCCAAGCCCTAAAACCTCCGCTTTTTTCTCAGTTTACTGAAAATCAAAAATTTAAAAATATTATTGAAGGGAACCGGAGTTTCGTTAATACGCAGAGACAATTGAAGATCCGGACAACTATTCTTCTGCTTTACCTTCATTTCTGTTCTCCGGCCGCATCTGCGGGAATAGCAGTACATCCTGTATGGAAGCACTATTGGTGAGTAGCATACAGAGCCGGTCAATACCGAAGCCGATACCCGAAGTGGGGGGCATACCATACTCCAGGGCACGGAGAAAATCATAATCAATGAACATCGCTTCATCATCGCCACGCTGCATCAGGCGGGCCTGTTCTTCAAAGCGTTCCCGCTGGTCGATCGGGTCGTTCAGTTCGCTGTAGGCATTGGCGATCTCTTTTCCGTTGATCATCAATTCAAATCTTTCCACCAGCCCCTGCTTGTCCCTGTGCTTTTTGGTAAGGGGGCTCATCTCCACCGGGTAGTCAATGATGAAGGTGGGTTGTACAAAGTTCTTTTCGCATTTCTCACCAAAAATGGCGTCAATGAGCTTGCCCTTGCCCATGGTATTATCGGCATGGACATGTAATTGCTTGCAAACAGAACGGATTTGTTCTTCGTTCATACGGCTGATGTCGAACCCGGTGTATTCTTTAATCGAATCAAAAATGCTGATACGTTTAAAAGGGGCTTTGAAAGAAATGGTCCTGAGCGAAGCCCTAGGATCTCCCACTGGTACATCCGTAGTGCCGCATACATCCAGCGCAGCTTTTTCCAGCAGCTGCTCGGTGGTTTCCATCATCCAGAAATAATCCTTGTAGGCTGTATAGAATTCCAGGATGGTAAACTCCGGGTTGTGGGTGCGGTCCATGCCTTCATTGCGGAAGTTGCGGCTGAATTCATACACCCAGTCGAACCCGCCAACGATAAGGCGTTTCAGGTACAGCTCATTGGCAATACGGAGATACAAAGGAATATCCAGCGCATTATGATGAGTAACAAAAGGTCTTGCTATGGCGCCGCCGGGAATGCTTTGCAGCACTGGTGTATCCACTTCCAATGCGCCATGATCATTTAAAAACTCACGGATAGAGTTGATCAGTTTGGTTCTTTTCAGAAAAGTGTCTTTTACCGCCGGGTTAATGATCAGGTCGGCATAGCGCTGCCGGTATTTGAATTCCGGGTCTGTCACCGCATCAAATGTCTGCCCCTCGGCTTCTTTTACAATAGGCAGCGGGCGGAGCGATTTGCAAAGCAGGGTCAGTTCTTTTACATGCACGGATGTCTCACCGGTTTTGGTGATGAAGGCATAGCCTTTTATGCCAACGATGTCGCCGATATCGATCAGTTTTTTCCAGACGATATCATACAATGATTTGTCTTCACCGGGGCAGATATCATCCCGGCGGATGTACAACTGGATCTTACCATGCGAATCCTGTATCACACAGAAATTAGCCTTGCCCATATCCCGTACACTCATGATACGGCCGGCCAGGCACAGATCGGCAAACTGCTCTTTGCTCTCTTCCTTATAATTCTCTTTTATAGAAACTGAGTTACTGTTGACCGGGTAAAGCTGGGCAGGGTAGGGTTCGATCCCCATCATGATGAGTTCAGCTAATTTTTCCCGGCGGAGTAATTCCTGTTCAGATAAATGTGATGCGCTCATGGATGATGTCAACTGGTTTAAACGCTGCGGCCAAAGTTACTGGTTGCGGGGCATGGTACAAACAAAGACCCCCCTGCAATGACAGGGGGTCCCGGATTTTTTTGGTCAACTGATGTACAGCTTATTTTTCTTTTTTCTTCTTTTCTTTCGGCGTATTAGAGAAAAAATAGCCAAGACGGAAACCCAGTGAACCATTCCTCAGCTTGTCATCACCGGCAGGTACAGGAACCAGGTTGCGAAGCCCGAGGGTGTAATTCACAGCAAAGAACATCCCGTTTTTAAAACGAAGACCCATCAGGAGATTGGCGCCGTAATCAATTCCCCTGTAATCTTCAGCGATGGTTTCTCCGAATGATATACTTCTCACTTCACTTCGCTCGCCATCTTCAATTTTCACTTTTTTGGATGGAAGGTTAAAGCCTAACTGGGGGCCAAGCCCTAAAAATAAACGGGTCTTGTTTTTATTGCCGATATGGTGAACGAAATTCAGGACCAGGTCAATATAGCGAAGTGCATCAGCTTCTTTCAGAATTTCTGTTTTGGTGGTGTAACTGCCTTTCTGCACATAATGAATACCAGGCTGAAAGCTGATATTGGTTTTGCCGATCGGGGCATCTACGAGCAATCCGGTGGTAAATCCGCCCCTTGCCTCGCCCCTGGTATCCAACCCGTCTAAACGGCCGTACATATTACTTAGAGATACACCGCCGGCAAGACCCACCTGGGCTTTCTGTGCAATGGCATTGAGTTGAAATAAACAAGCGGCTGTAATGAAAAGGAACAATACTTTTTTCATATCAGTTATTTTGGTTTGCCTACTAATATCGCTTTTCGGCGGTGGCGCCCTGTAAAAGGGATTTCAGATTTACTGGAGGCTTTACCGGCCAGCCATAAAATCAGGGTTAAGATAACGACTTTTTTAAAACCAGGACAAAATTAGCGGAAGCGGGGTGATGAACAAACAAAAGCCCCGTCTTTGTTGTAAAAGCGGGGCTTTGCCCAGACCAGTTTCCTGGGCCGCAAATCAGCCGCCCGGCGGCCCCGTTTCGGGGTTTTTAATCTGTTTTTTGCTTTTACCCATGATCCGTCGTATTACATAAACCAGGAGAGCAACTACCAGGGCTGTCCCGCCAATAAGTACTACTATAGCCAGTGCCTCAGATCCACCACATGAAATAGTACAGGCAAGGGACCCCACCAGTCCTATAAGCCCCAGGGCAACTATTACGGAAAGAATGATCAGCCCAGTTTTTCCCCCCGGAGAAGGTTCTTTGTCGTTCTTGATGGCCCGTATCTGCTCTTTCAGCATTTTCTTTCTCTCTTTCCATTTCAGCAGCTTTCCATTTTCATCTTTCATAGATGCTGCAAAGGCGTTTATAGGCTTGAAGGATCTCAGGGAACTGTCTTTGGGCAGCGAGGGGGTAGTAGCCATCGCGGAAGCAAATAGCGGGGGATAGTTGAAAAGCTGCCGGGGCTGGTTGGCCAGGTAAACGATCAGGAGGAAGGTGGAACCCACCAGCAGCATATCACAGGTCTTTTGCCTGCGGTAGTATATCGATCTTGCCTGCCCGTCTACCGTCCTTTTTTTCCGGGGATAAAAAAGAACCCCTCCTGCATACAGGGAAACAAAAAACAACAGGGTTGCTGATGGAAGAATGACCTGCAGGTCCCGCAGCAGCAGGCCGGTTACAATACCCAGGCCATTGAGCAGCACGAAAGATACAATAATGATGATACGGGCAGGCCATTTATGGCTTTTGGCCCAAAGCGAAATTTTTTTCATGTTGGTGATGGTTAAGGTGGTTTAAATTCTTTTATTGATGTACTAAAACCCTATTCGCAGGGCAATGGCAGGATAGGAAGATTTTACCAATGAACCCTGCCGGATGAAAGGCTGTGTTTCCATTATAAATTTAAAGGATACAGGGGCACCAGCGGCCCTATGCCTGTTTTTTGATGCAGCAACAAAAAATGGGACACTTCCTGCCATGGAGGCAATACCAGTTGTCAACAACACCACTCCTGTGACGTACCCGCTGCTGTGTTCATTGTTGTAATTGATGGAAGCAATCTCGTTCCAGACATTACCGGATGCCAGGATAACACCAGTTGTGGTGAGTGCAGCGCCGCTGATCAGCAGAACCCGTGCAACCCTGCTTTGTTTTTTCGCCTTGTCCAGGTAGTCGCCCTGGGTCATTGGCGCCGGAGTGGTTGTTTGCTGGCTGAAGCTGCTGATTGAAATGACTAACTGTAATGAAATACACAATAGTTTTTTCATATGAAAATTTGTGGGTAATATCAATATTGTTTCTAAACATTCTTACCTCTTTATTTTTTTCTCCCGGTGCATCCAGCCCAGGATTAATTTTACCTGGTAACCCATTGGCGACTGAATAGAATTGAAATTTGTAAATACTCCCCCGCCCAGCCCCGCGAAGGAAGAGAAGGCCCAGTTAAAATCCGCTCTCAGCATGCCGCCCATTTTTGTTTTCTTTTCTTTGGTAGTGCTGTAATTAGAAGGATGATCCACGCCAAATATAAAATAAACCGGATCAGAACCGGGAGCAGGCTGAAAGCTGACCTTCTCTCCGTTTACAATGGAAAATCCTGCTTCGCCTGTAAACCAGCAATTCCGGCCAATTGGGAAATATCTTCCTGCTGTCAGGCTGAACATTTTCATATCTACTTGAATATTATCTGAGTAGGGAAAAAATAATATAAATCCCGAACCTGGCCGGTAATCTTTTGGCAAGTTGCCGGGGTTCATCATAAGGTTGTGATAAGAGAATGTAGTACTCCACCTGTTATTAATAATTGCCTGCAGGCCGATTTCGGTATTGCCGCCGGATTGCGAACAACCGCCGGCGCCTGCCTGTAAATAGATTTTTTTTAATCCAGGCGCTGCTGTTGTGGAGGAACTATTCTGGGCCTTCAAACTATAAAATGGGAGAAAAGCAAGCAAAAAGAAGGTAAGTTTTTTCATAAATTTATTTTTAATAAGAATGAAAAGGGGTTTTATCGTTTGGTAAATGTCACCCTTGAACTTCTTCCGCCTCCATACTCTTCCTTCCATCTCAGGGTGGTGGTGGTCAGTTCCTGCAGTATCCATTCATCCCCATCTATCTTCAGGTGGGTTTCATTTTGTGTAAGCTGCCATGCCCCTGTTTCCGTTTGAGGATCCGCCGGTGCACATTTGGTTGGGCCCTCATTCATTTCCAGGATCCCGCTGGTTTGAAAAGTGTAATAATTGTCTTTAAAACAATCTGCAAAGAAGGCATAGTTATCCGATTCATAGGTCCCGTTACCGTCAGCATCTTCCTCGGCAGCGGTTAATTTCCAGGTACCTGATGTAAGCAGTTCTGATTTGGACTGGGTTTTGTCTTTTTTACTGCAGGCGGCAAAAAAAAGAGTAAGCAAAGCGAAGGAGCAAATTGTCTTTTTCATAAAAGAGGTTTTGGGGTTTACTGATCTTGTCGCTGCCAGGTAATAGCGCCGTACTCTTTTGGAGGATTTTCCGGTTGTTCCTTTTACGGCATCAATGTATAACCGGGCAAAGACGTTTCAAAACTGAATCCTGCATTAACATTTCCCTGATTTGCAGTTATTAATAACATACAAGTAACCAGGTATTGCCCGTTTGCATAAAATCAGGTAACTTTTGAGTTCGGCAGGCATATTAGCATTTATTGCAAAACAAACCGACAGAACCAAAACCAGTTATGCCCACCCTCTCCGCCCAGGACTTCCTGTTTCAGCATATCAGGGAAATGCTGCCCACCAATGAATCCATGGTGGATGCCGTTTCCGAAGTTTTGCATGTAAGCAGCGACAGCGCTTACCGGCGCATCCGCGGCGAAACCCCGCTGGTGCTGGAAGAAGCCCGGCAGCTCTGCCATCATTTTCATCTTTCGCTTGACCAATTACTGGAACTTAAAACGGGCTCCGTACTGTTTCAGAATATCCGGATCAACAACCAGCAGTATTCTTATGAAAAATATATTTCAGGCCTGCTGGGCCTGGTAAAGCATGCCGGCAGTTTCTTTCAGAAAGAGATCATATACCTGACCAAGGATGTACCCATCATCCATAATTTTTATTATTCCCCGCTAATAGCCTTCCGTTATTTTTTCTGGATGAAAACCATCCTGCAACACCCTGATTTTACAAACCGGGGCTTTACCTTGAATTGTATCGCTCCTGAAATGGAAGCACTGAGCCGGGAACTGGCCAAAGCATATACCCAGATCCCTTCCGTAGAGATCTGGAACACCGAGTGTATCAACAGTACCATATCACAGATAGAATTTTACAAAGATTCAGGTCATTTTTCTTCTGATGCTGATATCAAACTTGTTTATGATGCGCTTGAAGAAACCGTACTGCACCTCCGGGCACAGGTGGATAACGGAGTGAAATTCATGCCCGGCGAAACCCCGGCTTCCACTAAAAGTAATTTCCGGTTTTTTTATAACCGGGTAGTGCTCGGCGATAATACTATACTCGTCACTACAGACAGTGTCCAATCCGTATATCTGAACTATGATGTGCTGAACTATATGACCACCAGTGACGGGGATTTTTGTAAACAATGCCACGACGATCTGCATAACCTGATGCGCAAAGCAACCCTGATCAGCCAGACAGGGGAGAAACAGCGGAATAAATTTTTCAGCATCCTCCTTGCCAAAATAGAGGATCGTAAAAGAAATATATGACCATGACAACCGGCGAACTTCAGCAAAAACTCTTCTCGGCCATCAAATCAAAGATGCCGGAGGATATATCACCCGCCGAAGAGATCGCCAAACTGCTGGGCATCAGCATTGACAGCACATACCGGCGGATGCGGGGTGAAAAAACAATATCGATCGATGAACTGCATGTGCTCTGCAGTCACTTCCAGGTATCATTGGACAGCCTGATGCACTTGAAACAGGGAGGCATCGAATTCCAGGGTCAATACCTGGATAAAATAAACTTCAATTTTGAAGAGTACATTACCAGTGTAATGCACAATATGGCCTATATCAACAGCTTCAGGGAAAAATGTTTTTATTACCTGTGCAAGGACCTCCCTATTTTTCATCACTATCATGTAAGGGAAGTGGCAGCATTTAAATGGTTCTTCTGGCTCAAAACTTATTTTCACTTTCCCGGGTTTGAAAAAAGAAAATTCCGTTTTAAGGATTATCCCGATGAAATTTTTGCCATCGGGCAGAAGGCGCTAGACCTGTACAACCAGATGCCCAGCGTGGAGATCTGGAATATGGAGAGCATGAATATCTTTTTCCGCCAGATCGAATTTTACAAGGATGCGCAGGTTTTTGTGTCCGATCAGGATGCCTATGCTTTGTATGACGCAATGGGCAGACTGTGGAACCACCTGGAAAAGCAGGCCGCTTTTGGCTATAAGTTCAATTATGGCGACACACAGCAAAAACCTATTGGCGAATATAAAATGTACTTCAACGAAGTGTGGTTGGGTGATAACACTATGCTGGTGGAAATGGACGGGGCCCGTATGGCCTATGTTCCCCATACCACCATCAACTTCATGCTTACCAAAGATGAATCCTTTACCGGGAACATGTATGACCATATTCAGAACCAAATGAAGCGGTCCACCCTCATCAGCGAGGTGAGCGAAAAAGAACGATCAAGGTTTTTCCGCATCATCCGGGAAAGGATTGAGCACCGGAAAGAAAGCCTGAAGGTATAAGCAACCGGGCAGGCGTATTCACCATCTTTAGCTGAAATAAATGTAAGTTGCGGCAGGTGCCTGTAGCAACGCACTAAAATTCATACACATGAAGAAGTTAATATTTGCTCTTGGTTTTTGTAGTCTTTTGACCAGTTGCGATGTATTGTCCCAGTTGCCAGGTACAGGAGGCGGGGTAACAGAAGCGGAAGCCGGGGCGGGCATAAAGGAAGCTCTCGGCCAGGGATTGGTAAAGGCAGTGCTTCAACTGAACAAGGAAGATGGTTTTTTCAAAGATGCATTGTATAAGGTACTGATGCCTCCGGATGCCAGGAAGATCGAAAATACACTCCGCAACCTCGGCATGGGTAAAATGGTGGATAAAGCCATCCTGCAGATCAACCGGGCGGCCGAAGATGCAGCGGGCTATGCCAGGCCCATTTTTGCGGATGCCATCAAAAGCATGACGATCGCAGATGCGATAGGACTGTTGAAGAACGGGGACACAAGCGCTACCCATTTCTTCCGGGTGAAGACGACGGATAAACTGATCGCAGCTTTTTCACCGGTCATTAAAGGTTCACTGGATAAACTGGATGCCACAAAATATTATGCCGATGCGGTGAGTACCTATAATAATTTTCCGACTACGCTAAAGAAGATCAATCCCGATTTGCCGGGTCATGTTACCGGCAAGGCAGTGG
>JANNUI010000083.1:0-3188 GCA_031395125.1 Chitinophagaceae bacterium
TAATCAGGATTGATATTTCAATCTGAAGGAATTGGAGCTATACTTTAAACAAACACAATCCTGTGGGAAATCCAAGTCCCCCCTTGCGGGGGATTTAGGGGGGCTAGGAGGTCGGTACATGCAATGCGATCAGTGTTCCCCTCCCGGGGGCAGAGTCGAAATCCACCGTGCCACGGAGGTATGCGATACGGGTTGTGATATTTTTGAGGCCGATGCCTTCAAAATTTTCCTTATCAGCAGGATCGAAGCCTTTGCCGTTATCCTCAATGGTGCCGCTGATACCGTCTTTATCACGTATCAAAGAAATATCCAGCGTAGTAGCCCCGGCATGCTTGATGGCATTGTGCACACATTCCTGGATGACCCGGTACAATACTGTTTCTATATTAGAATCTATTTTTTCATCCAGCCCTTCGGTATAGACCTGCACCCGGAGAGATTTATTGCTGAGTTTGTTCACAAATTCATGGATGGCATTGGGCAGGTTGCTCTTCAGCAGGGCATTGGGCATCATGATGTGGGAGACGGTCCTTACTTCCCGGCAGCTGTCATCCACCAGGGTGATGATCTTTTCAAAACTTTGCTTTTGGGATTCATCAGTGAACTTTATTTCGGATTCTATGGCGGATAAGTTCATTTTGGCTGCGCTCATCATCTGGCCCACCCCGTCATGCAGGTCTTTGGCAATTCGTTGCCGTTCGTTCTCTTCGGCTTCCAGGATGGCTTTGGCTTTCAACTCCTGTTGCTTCAGTATCTCCGCCTGCAGCTGGCTTTCTTTTTTTAGGCGGTAGCGTTTGTAGTTCGAATACCCGAGCAGGCCTGCAAGCAGTATCAGAACGCCGATACCAATGAACAGGTAGTTCTGCAGCCTGATCCTGTTTTGTTGCGATTGTATCTGCTGTTCCTTGCGGGCCGTTTCGTATTGGGAATTGAGCCGCTGTATCTCTTTTGTTTTTTCTAAAGTAAAAAGACTGTCACGCAGCGCTGTCCTTTTATTGAAATATTCAAAGGCTTTCTGGTAATCGCCCTGTTTTTGGGAAACGGCTGACAGCTCATTGTAGTTATTGGACTGCAGTTCGGGGTAACTGAGTTTTTCGGCCATCCGGTTGCTCAGGGTGAGGTAATCAATGGCTTTTTTATAATCCCCCTTGGCATTCATCGCGGCGCCCAGGTCCGAGTAGGCGAGGGCCATGGCAAAACTGTCTTTCAACAATTCCCGGATCCGTAGGCAGCGCAGCAGGTTTTGTTCAGCGAGCCCATATTTTTTTTCGATCACATACACCCCGGCAATATTGCTGAGTGAATAAGAAACAGCTATTGAATCGCCGGCTTTTTCGGCCAGGTGCATGGAGAGGGTATAGCGGTTCACGGCTTCTTTGTAATCGTACTTGTATTCATACACTACACCTGATTCATTTAAGATCATGGCAATGCCGGCAGTATCCTTCAGCGCACTATAGATAGCGCTGGCCTTGCTGTAATTTTCAAGTGCTTTGTCAAGGTCCCTTGTTTTGCGGTAGAGTTTGGCAAGGTCATTATAGACCGGCGCCAGTTTTTTCCGGTTGGTTTTATCTTTTTCAAGAATGGCAATGGCCTCGTAAAAATTATTTGCGGCCACATCATATTTGCCGCTGAAATAAGTGGCCACACCCATCCGGTGTTTCAGTTCTGCCACGGCTATTGAATCCGTATTCTTCCGGGCCAGTCTTAATGCCTTATCCCCCTCAATGATGGCAGAATCAAAATTCTTTGTCTGGTAGCTTTCCACCAGCCGGATGGCAGCATTGATCTGCTGTTCGTAAGGCCGGTCAGATTGTATCACATTGCGCAGGCTATCGGTATTGGGCTGACTGTACGCTGCTGTGGCCCCTGAGAGGAGGATCAGTGCAACAATTATGGAACGGTGGCCTTTCATTCATTCCGGTTTCATCAGATTTCTTTATTTTATTAAATTGAATATCCGGGTCGATGAACCTGATATTTAGTTAGGGTATTCGTAGTGTCCTTCGTGTCCCGATAGCTATCGGGACTTAGTGCACTTTGTGTTCCCTGTCTGCCGACAGGCAGGCTTTTTTAAGGAGCACAACGGACACAAAGGCTACACAAAGTTCACAAAGCGTTACAAGGTTCATACAAGCTAACAATCTTTTTTATGGCTCATTTCACAGGTTCAGGACATCTTTCATCGTAAAAAATCCTTTTTTATCTTTTATGAATTCTGCTGCCAGCACTGCGCCTCCGGCAAAGCCTTTGCGGTTGTGTGCAGTATGGATGATCTCAATATTATCTATCGCCGAGGAATACTTTACACTGTGTGTGCCGGGGGCCGGGTCCACCCGCTGGCTGATGATCTCCAGGTCTTCGGGGTGATCGCTGAGTTCATTCACCCAGCGTTTTTTTCTTTTGATGAATTCCAGTACCTGCTCCGCCAGGCTGATGGCCGTGCCGCTGGGCGCATCTTTTTTCTGGGTATGATGGGTTTCTTCGAGCAGTACTTCATATTCAAGGTGTTCTGCCATCAGCGAAGCCAGTTTCTTGTTCA
The DNA here is from genome assembly GCA_031395125.1 of Chitinophagaceae bacterium. Classification (GTDB taxonomy): domain Bacteria; phylum Bacteroidota; class Bacteroidia; order Chitinophagales; family Chitinophagaceae; genus JJ008. The sequence goes on from JANNUI010000083.1 coordinate 2,543, forward strand.
GTTCAAAGAATATATTCACCCCAATGCTGTAATTACTGGAATAGGCAAAGGCGCCGTTCTTTTCTGTGCATTTCTTTTTAAGTTCCTCTAATCTTTCCGTCCACCCCGTGGAACCGGATACAACCGGCACTCCCCATTCAATGCAGGCTTTCACATTCTCATAAGCGCTGTGGGGCCCGGTAAATTCAATGGCTGCATCTGCTTTGGTCATATTCTCCCGGGTGAACTCATGCAGGTTGGGCTGGTCAATGGTCAGCACAATGGTATGCCCCCGCTGCAGGGCTATTTCTTCGATGGCTTTACCCATTTTGCCGTACCCGATCAGAATAAGTTTCATGCCCCCTAGCCCCCTAAAGGGGGAATTCGAACCGTTACTCATTGAGCTGTTTTTTCAAATGTAATTATAATAAAAGTGATGGTTGTCCGTGGCAGTACGGATTTTATTTGCCGATCGTCAGCACCAGGCTGATGCCATTGGTGCGGGCCAGTTCGCTGTAGCCCGGGCGGATGCGGAAACTAAGGTCGGGGCTTACATCAAAACTTTTCAGGTGGGCATCCACAGCGGCGTCCACCACATTCAATCCCCAGAGCAAAATAAAAAAGAGAGCGGAATAATCAATGTCACGCCTGAACAGGTTGCGATAGA
>JANNUI010000093.1:0-1984 GCA_031395125.1 Chitinophagaceae bacterium
CTGCCACCAGGTTTTAACAAGGATGGGACTTGCTGCAGCATCTCTTTCAATGCGCCTAACTCATCGTTCACTTCAATTCTCAACGCCTGAAAAACCTGGTGGCAGAGTGGCCATCATTACGTTTCATTCCCTTGAGGACAGACTGGTGAAGATTTTTTTCCGCCACGGTTCATTTGATGAACCGGAACAGCACCCGTTTATCAATACTGAAACGGTGAACGAACTGAAAGTAGTGACGAAAAAGCCAATAGTGCCATCAGACAGGGAAATGAAAGATAACCCCAGGTCCAGAAGTGCGAAACTAAGAGTGGCGGAAAAGATTTAACCGCCGTAGCCCTGGCGAAGGTGGTTGATGATGGTATAAAAGGAATATTCAAAACTGTACATATAGAGGGTATAAAAAACGGAAAGTCTATATCCCTTGATTTACCCTCCGGCGAAATACCGGAGCAAAGAAAAACCACCGTCCGACTGTCCCGATAGTTATCGGGACGGGCGGCCAATCAAGAGCTAATAATTCATTTATGCAGGAGCAGCAAAATCCTAAAGAACGAAACCCGAAACCCGGAACGGTGGCAGCAGAAAGCAACCGTACCGGATGGAAACGCTGGTTGAATTATCAGTCGGTGGTGAAGCAGGTTCCGTTCTTTTTGTTCCTCGCATTGCTGGCAGTGATCTATATCTATAATGGACATTATGCGGATAAGACCATACGCAGTATTAACCGCACCACCAAAGAAGTAAAGGAATTACAATACGAATACACCGATGTGAAAAGCAAAGTGATGGGGCAGAGCATACAAAGTGAACTGGTAAAAGCAGCGGAACCATTGGGCTTGAAGGAACTGACCACATCACCTGTAGTACTGAAAGATTCAGCTGCGGCGAACTAGGCAGCAACCACCTGCCTTCGCCAGGGCTTCGGCAGGTAAAACGAACGAACAACAACTAAAAAAATCCGCTTATGCCATGATCTGTCATGACATAAGCAGATTGCACAAACATTGGACGTAAAAAAGGACATATTGTGGAGAGTGTACGTCAGCTTTCTCGGCATCACGGTGCTGAGTTTGATCGTACTCGGCAGAGCTTTCTACATACAGCGTTTTCAGGGCAGCCATTGGCGCAGTATGAGTGACAGCCTTCACAGGCGGTTTGTCCCCCTTACTGCGGAAAGAGGAACCATCTACAGCGAAGATGGACAGATGCTAAGCACCTCCATTCCCACTTTTGATATTTATATGGATTTTAATGCCGATGGCCTGCTGGAGAAAAGGGGAAAACGCTTTAAAGAAAATATTGATTCTTTCGCCTCAGCCTTAGCAAACTATTTTGCAGATAAAAAAGCATCACAATATAAAAAGGAACTCACCCTCGCATTCAATAAAGGAGACCGCTATTACCCGCTGAAGAAGAAACTCAGCTTTGAGGATTTTAAAGCTTTCAGGGATTTTCCCCTCGTCCGTCTCGGCAGAAATAAAAGCGGGATCATTACAGAAGTGAACAGCAAGCGGTTATTGCCATTCGGTCTTCTTGCCAACAGGACCATTGGTCTTTCCCGTGAACATATTGCCAGCAACGGAAAAGCAAAAAAGCAAAACGTAGGACTTGAAAGAAGCTACGACACACTGCTCAGCGGCCATGACGGGCAAAAACTGGTACGTTATATCGCCGGTGGTACGGCTATTCCAGTTGAAGGAACCCAAACGGACCCGGTGAACGGGAAAGATATTTTCACCACTATTGACGTGAACATACAGGACATTACCCAAACAGCATTGATGCGGATGATGCAGCAATGCGAAGGGCCGTACGGTACTGCCATTGTAATGGAAACAAGCACCGGCAAGATCAAAGCCATGGCTAACCTTGGCCGCCGGTCGGATGGTTCTTATTGGGAAGATGATAACTATGCATTGCGGGCCACCGAACCGGGTTCAACGATCAAACTGGCCACCTTGTTATCGGTGCTGGAAAAAGGCAG
>JANNUI010000412.1:0-3251 GCA_031395125.1 Chitinophagaceae bacterium
ACAGAAAGAGACAGTGCCTTAAAGGAAATTTTTCTCGAAGTGATGCCGGAAGAAAAATTCATGAAGTTCATGGAGCTGAAAGGGAAACTGGGCAGTCAGCATAAGTTTCCGAGAGTGATGAAGGGGAAGATGCTGGAAGAATGGGAGCGGTTTCTCCAAACAGGCAGTATCTGACATCTCATCATCCTTTCTGCGATATTTTACTGAATGGTTGAAGTAATTTTAAAAGGCCTGGGCTTTGGTTTGCTGCTGAGTATTTCGGTGGGGCCCGTTCTTTTCACTATCATCAAACAAAGCCTGAACAACGGACACCGCGGCGGCTTTGCTTTCATACTCGGCGTTTCGGTCAGCGATATTTCATTGGTGCTGGTTAGTAATATTTTTACCGAACTGTTCAACAGCCTGAAACAATACAAAACGGAAGTGGGAGTGGCAGGATGTATTTTCCTGGTGTCAATGGGTATTTATTTTCTTTTCTTTAAAAAGGTAAAAGTAAATGAACCCGGGCAGCAGGTGCTTAAGTTCAGGAAAAGGGATTATGCCAAAATATTTCTCTCCGGTTATTTTATGAATACGCTAAACCCGGCCGTTTTTATTTTCTGGATAACTACTTCTACTGCCGTGGCTTATCATACGATTAACGACCGCCTCATTATTTTTATCACCTGCCTTGTATGGATGCTGGGAACGGATGTGCTGAAAGTGTTGCTGGCAGGAAAGATCCGGAACCGGCTAACACCGCATAATATCCATAATATTAACCGGCTCAACGGATTATTGCTCATCATTTTTGGAATTGCCCTCGTATGGGGCCTTATTGTTTATGGCAAAAGACTCTGAAATTAAAAACAATAAAACGCAGCAGTTTCTCCGCAGTCTTTGGAAATGGAGCAAACGCATCTTCATCTGGATCTTCATTTTCCAGTTGTTCTATATCATTTTGCTGAAATGGGTGAATCCGCCAATCACCATAACACAATTAGCGAGTTGGGTCAGTGGTCACGGACTGAAAAGGGATTATGTAAGCCGGAAAAATATTTCGCCGCAGGCAAGATTGGCGGTCATTGCTTCCGAAGACCAGCTCTATACCGATCATAACGGCTTCGACTGGAAGAGTGTCAAAAAAGCAATGGCTTACAACAAAAAGAAACCGGGTCGCATCCGCGGCGGCAGTACCATTAGCCAGCAGGTGGCCAAAAATGTTTTTTTGTGGCAGGGGCGGAGCTGGATACGAAAAGGGCTGGAAGCGTATTTCACTTTTATGATAGAACTGATCTGGGGAAAGAAACGGATACTCGAAGTGTACCTGAATGTGATTGAAATGGGCGATGGCGTTTTCGGGATCGAAGCAGCGTCACAAACCTATTTCAATAAAGCGGCAAAGAACCTGACTAAACAGGAAGCAGCACTGATCGCCGCCTGTCTTCCGAACCCGAAGCGTTATAAAGTGAAGCCGGCCTCATCCTGGCTGGTACGGAGGGCTGGCGCCATCCAGCGGCAGATGGATAATTTACATACGGATGAAGATATAATCCGGGTGACAGGGATCAGCCCGCCTTAATTACACAATCAACTGCTTCAATTGCTTTCGTCAGCCTTTCCTCATTCCCGCCAATGATATCCACCCAGGGTACTACCTGGTTCACCAGTATATCTTTATACATATTGTACAGGATTCGTCTTGTTGCAAGGTCGGGGTATTCCCGCAACTCATCCCGGGTCCAGGGCAAATCGGTATTGCACAAAAGATACAGGTCGTATTTTCTTGCCACGATCTGGTCAAGAATAAAACGGTGACATTTACCAAATACAAACTCACACCACACTTTCATCACATACATGTCCGTATCAATAAAAAGAAGTGAATGGTGAATGGTGTCCCGATAGTCCTGAGCGTTAACCAAAGGATCGGGAGGTGAATTACCGGAAGGGTTCTTATTAACTATTGACGATTGACCATTCACCATTGCCGTATATTCATCCTCCAGCGCCAATTGCCCTTTCGCAATCCTCAGCAAGTCTTCATAAGTATAGTCCGTGCCGTTGGTCAGCAGGTATTCACGGGCAAACTCCGGGCACCACATACTGTCGTAATGCTGCGCCAGCTGCTCACAGAGAGTACTCTTACCGGTGCTTTCTGGGCCAAGGATGACTATTTTTTTTACAGCGCTGACCAAAATAATTACTTAAAGGCAAAATAAAACAATAAGTTGTTTGTAAACACTTTTGCTGGTTGTCAGGGTAACCGCAGCAGGTAGTGTTTTTTCAGCTCAGGTTCCCTTGTAGCCGGGTTTAAAAATTTGAGAGTAAGCCGGGTAATGGGGAAACCTTTAAACACCTCCAGCACTTCAACTGTCACCTTGTGCTGCTCCAGGAGCTTTAACTCTTCTTCTGTTACATAGAGAAGGTTTGCTTTGTTGAAAGTTTTACTGGTAATGGAGAGCAGGTCAGTCTGCCAGGTATGCTGCTGCATGTAAAATTCTCCCGAAGGAAAATACATACTGATGCGGCCCAGTTGCTGATCCCGGTAGTTTTTATTTAAATACGAGGCGAGCTGGTTACCGGCCTGGTATTTCAAAATATCCGGGTAAAATGAAAGATTCAGGAAAAGACCAACTAACAGAACAGCAATACCGGAACGGAAATAGGATAACCAGGAACGGCCATTTTTGATGAACCGGGGCAAAAAAACAAACAAAGCTAGTATAAGGATGGCAGCGGTAATAAATAAATAATTTGTTTCAGGCCGGTAGAAGAAAAACAAACCGCCGGCAACTACGATCAGCAGGAGGGCAAGAACAGCCTGGATGAGGCTGAATATTTTTTTTCCCTTCTGCACCTGCTGCCAGACGAAATGAGCGCTGAGAATGGCCAGCATCGGGAAAATGATATTAGCATAATGAGGAAGCTGAAAACCGGAGAAGGAGAACAACAGCAGGGCAAGCAAACTGCCGGACAGGGTAAACCATTCATTGAACTCTCCTGTAACTTTTCGGATCCCGCTCCTGATCCTGGTAAACAGCGCTGTATACAGGATAAGGGACCAGGGCAAAAAAGCCCAAAGCAGGGTGTGGAGGAAAAAAAACTTGTCTCCTTTCCCGGTAATGGGGCCAGTGTTAAAGAAACGGCCGAACTGGCTGTCCCAGAAGAAGAAGCGCACTCCCGAGACTCCCGTGCGGCCGAACATCACCTTCTCGGGGTGCAGGTCGTATTGGATGTAGAGGGCGGTCAGCTCGGGGAGCAGGTGATAG
>JANNUI010000203.1:0-21399 GCA_031395125.1 Chitinophagaceae bacterium
GACGGTGACAGAAAAACATATCGAGATAATCCATCTGCAGCCGCTGCAATGCTTCATGACAGGCTTCCACCAGGTGTTTGCGGCTGAGACCGGTTTGGTTAGGCTTATTGTTTTTTCCCCTCCATCCCCAAAAGGCTTTGGAGGAAACGGTGTAGGAGGTCCGGTCCCAGTTCTTTTTCTTCAGTACCCGGCCCATCATTTTTTCGCTTTCACCCAGGGCGTATACTTCGGCATTGTCAAAAAAATTAACCCCGTTATCATATGCAATACCCATCAGCTCATCGGCAATGCTGTCGTCTATCTGTTTGTGAAAACTGACCCAGCTGCCAAATGAAAGCACACTCAGTTGCAAACCGGTTTTTCCCATACGGCGGTATTCCATGCTGAAAAGTTTGAGGATTAAAGTTAACGACTGAAGCAACAAACTTAAGAGAAAGATGTTTAAATGTCGTTTGTCATTCCGGGCCTGACCCGGAATCTTTTCAAATAAATAATACAAAAGAGAAAGATGCCGGATCAAGTCCGGTATGACTATAATTCTTTATTTCGGAAAGCCGCTTTCGGATACCTGTACGGTGCCTGTGGGCTGGTTGAAGGTGACACTTCGAAGGTCTTGAGTAGCCACTAAGCCTTTGCCCCCGTAGATATTTTTACCAACGCCATGGTAGATGGCATACTTGTCTGTATAAAATATTTTGCTGTTCTGGTCCCACCAGAGGTCGGGGCTTTTCAGGGTGTCCCCTTTCACGGTGATCACTACCACGCTGTCCCGCAGGTACACCTTGTTCAGGTTTTCAAAATATTTCCCATAGCGGCTGTCGAGCCATGATTCTACCCTGGTGCTGTCATCGTAAAAATCAACATGCAGTGTTTTAGGGAATTCAACATAGATGGTATCGGCATACACCCTGATCATCAGCGGGGCCTTCAGCCTTGCCTTCATCTTTCCATCCTGGCTCAGGTAACTGTCAATATCCACCGCCTCCTCTTTCATGATCACCCGTTCTGTCCATGCCCTTACTTTATCTTTATCATTCTCACACCCCAAAAGAAAACAGCAGCTCAAAAGTATAGCCGTGAGCCAGGAGCTGCGAGCCCTGAGCCGTATAGTATGCTGTAGAATATTATGATTGTAAACTGTCTGCGTAATTGAAGATTCTTTTTTCATTCGGACTGCTTCGGAAGCCCCCTTTAGGTGTCCCGATAGCTATCGGGATGGGGGCTAGTCATATTTGCGTTTAATGAACCAGATGTCGCTGAGTGAGAAACCGGCAGACAACCGGAATAAATTTTCCTTCAGCAAATTATCATTATTCCCTCTTTTGATGAATTCGAATGCCAGGTTGATGACAGAAGCCTGGTAGGGGCTGAGGCGGTTGTAATTGGCCACCGGAAGGCCGAGTCCCATGGTGATACCCAACTGCGGCAGTTTTCCCTGCACGCTGAGATAGTCAGGGCCAAGGATAAATCCTGCCCGGTAGGCCACCCGGCTGAAATAATTCTCCCGGGGTACGGGGTTTACCTGTCCGCCTATCCTTATTTCCAATTTATTGCGCACCGAATCCTTTTGTTCATAGAAACGGTAGTTATCCCAGTTTTGATACAGCAGGTCTAATCCAATCAGCCAGCCGTTGCTTTTCTTAAATACCGGAAATTTTTGCAGCACAAACCCCGCTGTAATGGAAGCAGGCAGGATGATCTTTCCTTTTACATCTTTTACGTCCTGCACACTGTCCAGCCGCAGGTCGCCGAGGGTGGCATCGTACACAAAGGTTTCCCTTATCCTGTCCTGGCGTGCATTCAGTTGCTGGCCCCAGCTTCCATAGATCCCTGCAGAAAAAAACTTTTTGCTTTCATCTTTCGGAACTTTCCTGAATTGCAACCCTGCATTGAAGTGGAAATTACCGAAATTGGTTTTTGTTTCATAGTTAGCGCTGAAGTACTGCACGGTATCATTCCTGAACTCACGGCGGCTGCTGTTGTCTTTTTCGCCAAACAAATAACCCGCATTTAAACCAAAGCTGAGGCTATTCTCAAAATTTTTATCCTCTTTTTTAAAAAGGATAAGACCTGTCCCAACAGATGCGAGATAAGAACCGCCGTCGCCTTCAAATCTTGTGGTGGCGCTGTCAATCGGCTGACCGGTAACCGGGTCTTTCAGTCTTTCTGTACGGAAGATCTTATAACTGATCCTTGAAACAGGCCGCAAACCAAAGCTCATCCCCCATCCGCTCTTGATGGGCACTCCCACCTGCATATAAGAAAACAATAAATTACTGGCAGTAAATTTTCTTGCAGGATTTGTTTCCCGGAGGGTGCGGCTTTCCGTGTTTATTCCAATATCCAATATAGCCCTGCCATTGGCTATTTTTTTTGATTTAGCTTCTTTTGGTGCATCAAAAGCAGAATATGAGGCAGGGTTATTAAAATTAATGGCGCGGTTTTCAGCATACCCGGCTGATAGGCTTCCCATACCCCTTGTAGTGATATGAGTGGAGGGTACCAGGTCGCCCATACCATAACGGGAATAAGGTGAATTATCCTGCGAAAAAACAGGGCTGAAAATGGCAGAAAATGAAACCAGGAACGTCAGGAAAAAGCCATACCTGGCGGCAGGCGAGCAGCGTAACGTCTTGATTTTCTTAAGGGTTATTGACTTCACTAATTGCATACAGACCTTTAAAGATTAAATCAGGGTCTGCAAATATCTTGTTTTTAAGGTGTGAAGCCAAATACACTATATCACCCCCGGTTAACAGGACGTTAAAGTTCCGGTACCGTTCCCGGTAGGCATCTATGAAGCCATCCATTTCTTTGGCTATACCCAACACCACACCCGATGTGATATTCGTGATGGTATCGTAACCTATCAGCGGCACATTGCTGTCAGCTTTTACCAACGGGAGTTTGGCCGTATAATAATTCAATGATCTCAGCCTCATTTCCAACCCGGGTGAAATACCCCCTCCGGCAAATTCATTAAACTTATTAATGAAGTTATAGGTGATGCAGGTACCCAGGCCAATCACCAGGTTGTTTTTACCGGGATAATAATGAACCGCTGCTGCGGACAATGCCAGCCTGTCGGCCCCGATTGTTTCCGGCTTTCCCACCGGTGTAGTAAAAGCTACTTTGGTGAGATGGCTGAGCTTATGAAACAGGGTTTTCGCCATCAGTAACTCTTCAATGGCAGGATCGTGTTCGATCACTGATGAAAGGATTGACTTCTCCGGCTGAAATTCCCTGAGCAGTGATTGCAATGTTTCCACCGAATCATCCGGAAGGGTGATGACCTCTTTCATTTCTGACTGGTGAAAGATCGCTGCTTTTTTCCGGGTGTTGCCAAAGTCGAGGCAGAGCGTTACCGGTTGGGCTGATATTGCTGATGTATTATTTGCCAAGGTCAAACCCGCTGAGGTTTTTAAAATGTCCGTTTAATTGTATTTTCTCTTTCAGTTGCTCCATGCCCGCCAGCATCGGTATCACTTTAGCCAGGAAACGTTTCAGGTACTCCTGCCGCTGCTGCTCATCCAGCAGGCCGAGCAGATCATACTCCTCTTTCAGCGACATACCAATATGGTGCGCCACATCGTAAGCCTTCATGGCATTATCTTCTTTCTTGAAATTCTTGTCCACTTTCAATAATGCATGCAGCTCACGTATGCTCTGCATCACTTTACGCATCAGCTCCGGGTTACCCTTCTCCCGGGTTTCGGGATAGTTCACAATGGCGCCGCTGTACAATTTATCGGGCACTTCTTTTATCACTTCCAGTATGCGGAAGATACGGACACCTTTTGTTTTAATATCCATTTCACCATTTTCATGCACAGCAGACAATTTTGTTATTTCCGCCAATGCCCCAAGGTCCTGCATCTTATTTTCTATCACTGCCGGTATGCCAAATGGTTTTTTAGAAGAGTGACATTCCGTGATCAGCTGTTTATATCTTGGTTCAAAAATATGAAGGTTCAGTTTTTCCCCGGGATACAGTACAATACCAAGGGGAAATATGGGTATGAAATTGGTCATGGATTAGTTTTCATTTCGCAGATGGCGGTTACCAGTCTGCTACAGTAAATTTAAGAACTCTGACCGTACTGCCGGCTGTCAACTGCCAACTGCTTGTATAGTTCTTTCAGTTTAGTATACTTCATACGGGTGTACCAGGCCGTCATCCGGGCAATCGTATATCCTTGCTTACCATCCAGGAAACCCAGCTTTAAAATATAATAATTGACAAAAGTGAAAAATGGCGAAAGATGAAGCTTGAGCCAGGTGGCTTTCTTTCCCTGGCGGTAATATTTTTCTGCTCCCCGCATGGCATAGTCCAGCATTTTTTTCCGGTAGTCCTCTTCATTCCTTAATGTCCGGTGAAGGATAAACCCTTTCAGTCTTTTTGGTATTGCCCCCGGGGGCAATACCAGGTTTTCATGCACCGGCGCTTCATCCCACGTTACTTTGTTACGATTGAAAAAACGAACATGATAGTCGGTCCCCCATTCGCCGTATTTTAAATGCCTGTTGCCGAAAAAATTCTTAAAGGCGATCTCATACACCGTCGCTTCATTTTCCGGCTGCCATTGCATCAGCGATCGCTTCAGTTCCTCATCAATGGCCTCATCTGCATCCAGGCTCATTATCCAATCATATTTTGCCAGGGCGTTGGCTTTGTTTTTTGTTTTACCAAAACCTTCCCAGCTTCCCTCATGCAGCTGCACGGGGTATTGTTTTACCACCTCCCGGGTACCATCATCGCTGCCATTGTCATAAATAACGATATCATCCGTCAGCCCCAGCAGGCTTTGCAGCGAGGTGGCGATGATATCTGCTTCATTTTTGCAGACAATCACTATGGAGAGCAATTGCATACTGTTTGCAAATATTAAGTGTTTCCGGCATTCAGCCATTTCCAGCACCACAAAACAATAAAGGAATACAGAAAAACGCCAAACTGCACTTCGAGGCCAATGTCGGCAATAAAGCTGAATGTGGCAGTAGCGATCAACATATACCAAACCAGCCGGTGCTTTATTTTGGTAAAAAAGGGGATACACAGGACAATTGTAAAAAGGATAAAGCCCGGAATACCACAGGCTGCTCCGTACATCAGCCACTCACTTGCCGGGTAGATCTTATCCTCATCTTTCATTTCAGGATAGGCGGAAGCATACCAATTATTTGTCACCGTCCTCACATCTCCAAAACCCACCCCGGCCACCGGGTTTTCTTTCATCACATTCCAGCCCGCCTTCATAGAAATTATCCGCACGGCATCATTGGCGCCGGGCAGGTAGCCTGCTTTTTTGAACCAGGCCTTTTCATAGTTAAAATATTTCACCCGGTTTTGAAAAGTGGGAATAGTATAATATGCAAGGAATGGCAATGATAACATAAGCAATAGCAGGGCAAGGCCATATTGCCAGCGAAATTTTTTTATAATAAGCCAGACAGACAGCATCAATAAACAGGTATAGAATGAAAACAGGCCTGTCCTCGCGGCCAGTAAATGAAGAAAAACGATCAGCCAGCTGATGAGAAGAATCCATACCCGGGCCATTGCCCTGCTCCTGTTCTGATAAAACATCCATCCCGACAATACGATCGCCACACTTACCAGCCAGCTGAATCTTACATGATCGTTCTGCAGCGGGGTCATCATGCTTTTGGCCCGGAGATAGTTTTCGTTAATGGCTGCAGCGTCTCCGGCATAATAAAATAAACTCCACAGGGTGCCTGCTGTTACCAAAATGATAAAAACAGTTGCCAGCCAGTCCCATTGTTTTTTTGCAAAATACAGCGGCCCGGCAAATGCAAGGGGTAAAAAGATCAGCGGGAGCTTGACCTGTATTATTTCCAGCCACTGCTTTTTATCTTCACTCCACAGCCCTGATACAAGGGGGAGCAGAAAGAGCAGGCTCATGCCCCAGAGCAGCGGCGATGAAAAAAAACTCCGGAGATGCCCTTTGATATCCCGGTGAAAAAAAGAAACGAGTACAAAGAGTATTATAGAAACGGACAGCAATGCCCTTGAAAAAAACAGGGCTGCAAACATGATGATGATGCAGTAAAAAAGACTATATGCCCTCCGGTTTTGCATGATGCGCTGGTTCAAATTTGCCTGCTGCAAGTTACAGGGTGCAAAATAAAATGTGTAAGTTGCCGGTAAATCATTTCAACCACTATTTCTCAATGAACTGGCCGGAATTATTACAACATATGCAGCAGGGCGATGTAAAGGCACTGGCCAGGAGTATATCATTGGTGGAGAATGAACAACCCGGTTATGAAGAATTGCTGCAGTCACTTCCGGCTTCCCCTGCAAAGATCATTGGCATCACCGGCCCCCCCGGTGCGGGCAAGAGCACTTTGGTTGATTCGTTGATCGGTTTATTGGTTAATGCCGGGAAAACTGTCGCTGTACTTTGTATTGACCCCTCCTCACCTTTCAACCTCGGCGCTGTACTGGGCGACCGCATCCGCATGAGCGATTGGTACACTCATCCTGCTGTGTTTATCCGTTCATTGGCCACCAGGGGTTCCATGGGCGGGCTGCACCCAAAGATCATCGAGATCACAGATCTGCTGAAAGCGTTTCGCTTTGACCATATCATTGTGGAAACAGTAGGTGTAGGGCAAAGTGAAATTGAAATTGCAGGACTGGCTGATGTAACGGTTGTGGTGGTAGTGCCCGAAGCCGGTGATGAAGTGCAGACCATGAAGGCGGGGCTGATGGAAATAGCCGATGTGTTTGTCGTGAACAAGGCTGACCGGCCTGGTGCGGATATTTTTGTAAAAAACCTGCAGCAGATGCTGGCACCTGCTTTCAGCAATCACTACAATGAAGTGCCGGTACTCAAAACAACCGCTACACAAAAAGAAGGCGTCGGGGTGCTGCTGGATGTTATCCTGCACCAGTTGCAAAAAGCCCATCTCACCGACAAAAAATTCTGGCTGCTGGCCGAAAAAGCTTTTTACCTGATCGAACAAAAGAGGATGAAAGATGTGGACAAAACCCTGCTGAAAAAGGAAATTGAAGCCGCTTATTCAAAAGGAAACTTCAACCTGTATAAATTTATTGCTGATAAATAAGTACTATGGAAACAATACCCAATAAAGGTCTTCCAAAGATCGCTGCCTGCGAACCCGCGGGCATTATGGTGGAACCGGGCAAAGTATATTCCTGGTGCAGTTGCGGTCTCAGTGAAAAAGAGCCGTTTTGTGATAACACCCACAGGAAAATAGAAGGTTTGCCGTTCAGAAGCGTGAAGGTTATGTTTGACAAAGCAGAAGAGATCTGGTTTTGCCAGTGCAAACACACAAAGACCCCGCCCTTTTGCGACCAGACGCATAAAACACTCCGTAAATAATCATCCGTACTGCCCGTAATTTTCTTTTTCCACAGTTATTAAGGCCTGTGGATTTTACTTATTCCAGAATACAAAGCTTGTGCTTAATTTTCTGAAGTAAATGAAGCCCTTTTATGCCTTCCGGAAATTCAGTGTCACAGTTCTCTTGAAAGGAACTTGCCTTCCTGTTTTTGTACTCTTCACCTGTCAGACTGCCTTCGCCCAAACCAGCAATATCAGCGGCGTTGTCAATACTTATCATAAAGTGATCGAAGTGGTTCCGGCCAAAGCCTGTCTTCGGGTGGCTGATGTAACCGGCCTGAATGTAAACACCCTGGTAATGGTAGTGCAGATGAAAGGAGCCGCCATGCTTACGGGTACCGGGAGTACATTTGGAGATACCACCGCTTTGAATGGTGCCGGTAATTATGAGATCGGTACGATCTGCTATATCATCGGTGATTCCATTTTTCTTTTTCATGACCTGATGAACAGTTATGATCCTTCTGCCAAAGTTCAACTGGTACAGTTTGCTGAATATTATGCCGCCAATGTCGTGGATACAGTAAAAGCGGCAAGTTGGGACAGCACCACCGGCCTGGGTGGAGTCATCGCCATCTTTGCCGATCAGGATATTACGCTGAATGCTCCCATTTATGCAGATACCAGTGGTAACGCTGGCGGTATTTATTATAACAACAACGCTACCTGCAGTTTTGTACAACCCGTAGGTACTCTTTACGCTTATAATATCACTGCTGCTAATCAAAATAACGGTGCCTATAAAGGAGAAGGGGTAGCCAATATCCCTTCTGCATTGAATTCTGCAAAGGGTGCCCCGGCCAATGGAGGAGGGGGAGGTAACAACCATAATAACAGCGGGGCCGGCGGGGCCAATCTTACAACAGGTGGTAATGGAGGCGGCAACAGCAGCGGTACTCCTCTCGGCTGCGCCACAACAGGCAACTATGGCAGGGCCGGTAAAGCACTGAGCTCATGGGGAGGAACAAAAATATTCATGGGCGGGGGCGCCGGGGCCGGTCATGCCAATAACGGCGGAGTGGCCTGGAATTACGGGGGCAATGGCGGTGGCCTTGTTTTTATCTGGGCCAATAACCTTATCGGTAATGGTTATGCCATTTCTGCCAAAGGTGGAAAAGGCGGTGATTCGCAGGCAGATGGTGCTGGTGGTGGTGGCGCTGGTGGTACGATCATCATGCATGTAGCCAACTATACGGGTAGTGCTACCATTTCTGTGAATGGAGGAAACGGCGGAGATTCTTATAATGATATTTCTATTGTCCGCTGTTTTGGGGGCGGCGGCGGCGGAAGCAGCGGTACGGTTTATTTTACCGGCGCAACTCCCGGGGTTACGGTATCCATCAGCGGCGGTGCAGGGGGGCAGGAGTTTAACAGAAATGCCGGTTGTAGTGCAGCCGTTCCCGGTGCAGCGGGAAGCAACGGACAGATCATTCCGAATTACACTTTCTCCCGCTCCATGGATCCTGCAGGCTATTGTTTGCTGCTGCTGCCATCCAAACTTCTTTACTTCAAAGGACAATTAATAAACCACACCGTGTCTCTGAACTGGCAGGTGGATCATCCGGAACTGGTAAAACAATTCACCGTTGAAAAGAGAACGGATAACGGCTGGATCTCGCTTGCCGCTATTGATGCTGCTGATACCCGTTTCAACTATGCCGCAACAGACCCGGCACCGTTAGCTGGAAATAATTTTTACAGGCTGAAAGTAACGGAGCGAAGCGATGCATATTACTATTCTGAAACCAGGAAGGTATGGGCTGGTTCACCTAATGCAGGCTTTACTCTTTTTCCCAATCCTGCCAGCGATAAGGTATCTGTGAGTGGTTATTTTGAACCCGGGACAGTTCTCCGCCTGATGGATGTTTCAGGAAGAGTGGTCTGGCAAAAGACAATAACCGGTAATAATACTACAATCGTACTGCCGGGGCTTGTGCCCGGACTGTACCTGGTGCAATGCAATGGTATTACAAAAAAACTGGTCATCCGGTAAACGGTAGTGTCGCAGTTTTAAATTTTGCCACTAAGACACAAGGGCTCAAAGTGACACAAAGCTGTCTTAGTGAAGCCTTAGTGTCTTAGAGCCTTTGTGGCATTTCTCTATTTTCTATTGAAACCCGATAGCTATCGGGTAAGACACTACCCGGTAAACATTTTGCATACTAAATCCATCCGGCGCAATCGGCTACATTTGCCTAGCACTTCCTTAAAATGATATGAAAATTTTCGACTGCTTTACTTTTTTTAATGAACTGGACCTGCTGGAATTCCGGCTAAAATTGCTGGACCCCTGCGTGGATCATTTTGTCATCGCTGAATCCAACACTACGCATTCGGGTAAGCCCAAACCTTTTCATTTTGAAGAAGCAAAAGAAAGGTTCAAACACTGGCAGCATAAGATCATCTACCTGCGGGTCCGGCAGAGTGCTGAAAGCCTGGTCTTCGAAGAACAGAAAACCTATAACCCAGGCAGTGCAGCCTGGAAGCTGGAAAACGGTCAGCGTAATGCCCTGCTGGATGCATCGCCATACATGAAAGATAATGACCTGGTTTTGCTCAGCGATCTTGACGAGATCCCTGATCCGGCTGCGATAAAAAAAGCCGTTGCTACCAATAAACCGGTGGCCTTCTCGTTGCTGTTTCATTACTATTTTCTGAACTGCCAGAATGCCGGCGAAAGCCGCTGGTGGAAAGGTTGTATTGCCTCCACGGCCAAACAATTTAAGGAGACCGGCCCCCAGAAGTTAAGGAATAAAAGAGATGTCTATCCTTCCTTAAGCAGCGCCGGCTGGCATTTTTCATTTTTGGGCGGAGCTGAAAAGATCAGGGAAAAATTACTGGCATTTGCACACACCGAGTTTAACAAGGAAGAATTCATTAATGAAGAGCATATTAAAGAAGCTTTATCAAAAGGGGAGGACATATTAAAAAGAGAGGGTGTTTCATTCCGGTACGTTCCCCTCAGTTATTACCCGGCTGCGCTGCAGAAAGTGATGAAGCAATACCCTGCCCTGGTTCATTTGCAAAAAACGAACCTGCTGACCGATCTTTATTATACCGGAAGAAGAATAATAAAAGGAGGCTATTGAACTTGTCAACCAATGATACTATACAACCGCTGGTTTCCGTTGTAATGTGTACGTATAACGGGGCAAAATTTTTACGGCAGCAAATGGACTCCATCCTTGCCCAAACATATACCCGCATTGAACTGATCGTTGCAGATGACGCTTCTTCGGACCACACAGTGGCCATTCTGGAAGAATACAGCCGGAAGGATCCAAGGGTAAAATATGCGGTGAATGCTGCTAATACCGGGTACAATAAAAATTTTGAAAAAGCATTTTCGCTGGCCGCATCAGATCATATCGCCATCAGCGACCAGGATGATGTGTGGGAGAAGAATAAGATACAAACGATGATGAAGGAGTGGCTGCCCGGCTCACTTTTTATTTACTCCCTTTCCGGGAATTTTTACGGTGATGATTTTGATGCCCGCAAACCGGCGCCTGCTGTAAATTATGGCCCGGTTTCCCGGTTTTACCAGTTAGTGTTCAGCAGCCCGGTGCATGGTCATGCCTGCCTTTTCAAAAAAGAATTACTGAAACACTGCACCCCCTTTCCGGCTGATATTTATTACGACTGGTGGATGAGCATGCATGCTGCCCGGTTCAGCCCGCTGGGTTGCATCCCGCAGACACTCAGCTGGCACCGCATGCATGGAGAGAACAGTTCCCGTACCATTTTATCAGTCGCTGACAGGAAAGAAAGGAACCGGCAGCTCAGGAAACAGTTTATTTATTCGCTTGAGGCTTTCTTTCAAACTTCTCCGCAAATAAAGGAAGAAGACGCATTCCTGCTGCGTTATACAGCGTTACTGAAAAAGATAGACGGCAGCCGTTTTTCATCCACCCTGTTTTTTTGCATCATGAAAAACAGGAGAAAAATTTTTCACTACAAAAAAAAGAAGCCGCTCCTTTTTCTTTCGCACCTGAAACATGCCCTCCGCATGGCGCGGACCGGGGTGCTTTGATAAATGGCGGAAGCTAAGCCTATGCTTTATGATTCTTCCACCAGCGGTAGCTGATGAACCCAACAATGGCGAATGGTGCGAAGGCGAGGTAAAGGATGCCGCTGTTCATCCCTTTAGCGGGTTTCTCCCCCATTTGCTGTGCTGTTTTGGTGCAGATGGAGCATTGGGCGGAGGAGTCAATGCTGAATAGTGAATAGTGAATGACAAACAGCAGGATCAACACACACTTTTTCATGCCAGCGGAATTTTTGCAAAAATACAGGAGATTTTACTTTGACGATTTGCTTTGTTGAAGGCAATTTTCAGCGATTTGCCGAAAACGGGTTCCCCACAGATCCCAGGCAAGGGCTGTTTCATAATAATGCCGGCTGCTCTTTTTCAGCCCGTTCAACGAGGAGCTTTCTTTCATAATTGTTTCTATTTTCAATGCGTAGGCTTCTCCGCCAGCTTCAACCGGAAGTGTAAATCCGTTGATACCATTACGGACATAAGTACTTACCCCCCCTGTGTCTGAAGTAATGGAGGGAATGCCATAGGCCGATGCCTCGCTGAACACTACTCCCGCACATTCGGCACGGGTGGGCAGCAGCAAAAAATCCGTTTGCAGAAAGAGCTGCTGCAGTTGCCTGAAGTCCTCCTCTTTGTTTTTATCCAGAAAAGGAATAACAGTAATGCCTTTTTCATGACTCAAATCCACAGGCGGTACGCAGCCGGTAATGTGCAGGCTGGTATTCATTCCTTTTTGCTTCAGTATGCGGAATGTTTCCAGCGCAATGACCCCACCCTTCCTGCCCCAATCCACGCCAAGGAACAACAGGTTACAACCCCCGCTTCGTTCAAAATTTATTGTTTCAGCAGCCGGGATAATAGCCAGGTTAGCTCCGCAGGGGACCACCGATATCCTGTTTGACTCAATGCCATAATCATTTACTGCGGAATTTTTATTCCACTCCGATGCCAGCATGCAATGAGTGGCCTTTTGAAAAGCCCTTCTGTCCAATTCAACCCCCTGGCGGATATTATAACCTGCGAGATCACTGAAGTTTGGATAATAGCCCTGCAATTGCTGAAAAGTCGCATCCGTCATATAAATGACAGGAATGTTTGTTTCAGCAAAAGCGATCATTTGTGAAGAGGCAGAAACAAATAATATATCAACCGGTCTCTTCTTCAGGTCATTGGTGAGTTGCTGGCTGAAGTGCTTTGCATAGGATCGCAGGAACTCCACCGCTGTATGCTTCTTAAACCAACGGCGGTTGATGCTTTTCTGTGTGGTAAGCCACTCCTGCAACAATTTGGGCAGCTTGTACTGGAATATTTCCACTTCCGCAAATTTCTTCAGTTGCTGAAGTGTATAATAACTGGTCCCAGACCATGTTTTTTTATCAGCGGGATCATACCTGGATGCAAAACCAATTTTCATATTACTGATTACAACTCTGTGTTATTCTGTGAAAAAAACTCCCGTACCTCTGTGGTAAAAAAACCACAGAGTCGCACGGAGTTAAAAACAGCACGGAGGACACAGTTAAGATAAATCAAAACATTTGACCGGCCGCGGCTCATAAAAACTTCCTGGCAATCCGGTTATAGGTTGTTTCCCTGGTCATAATATTTTCTGCTGTCAGCTTCGACATATATTTTTCCCAGGCAAATGACTCCCAAAGGTGGTGAAGACAGGCCCCGGGAAAGTCATTGACTTCTTCAAACATTGACCTCAGTCCTGCCTCATCATACAGCGGATAATGAAATACATAAGGGCTGAGTTGTGTCAGCTTATCCGGGTGCCGGGCCGCCAGCTGTTGCGGCACAATCACCGAATGTTCATTCCAGTATTTGTCCCTGCCCAGCGAACGAAAACTCTTGTATTCTTCCAGCCACAGGTTAACAAATGCACTGTTCTTTTCCGAAAGCAGGACAGCATTACAAAGCCCTGTTGAGCCCTCTGTATTCTTCTTCACCCATCCTGATTTATACTTGAGCCGTTGTCGCCAGTTTTTGGGCACATAAGCTGCCCGGAGTTCTTTCCCGATGGCAAAAGAATGGTTCAGCAGATCAGTAAGTGGTTTTACACTGATGGTATCGAGGTCAAGATAGATGCCACCGGTTTCTTTCAGCGCCTGCAGCCGCACCACATCTGCTTTATGGGCAACATGATAAAGTTTATTGCCCATGATTTGTTCAGGAGCAATGATCTTATTTAATGTAAGCATCGGTTTCGCTTTTCCCCACCACTCGCCCTGTGGTTCAAACTGGTAATGAAAAATTGCTGCTGCTGGTTTATTCAATTCCACTGCCGATTTCACTGCTATATAATGGACAAGGGAAAACGGTTTGCCCCCGAAATCGGGGGCCATGCCAAAAACAAAATGAAGGATGTTTGGAATCATTGGTTGGCCCATTTTTTCCTGATATGCGACTGGTCTTTACTATCGGTAAAAACTTCCTGGTTGAAGAAAAATGATTTGGTGGCAAAGGCCTTCAACTCTCCTTTCAGCACCAGCGCCGATAAAAGATTGTCGGCCCGCTGTACAACCGGTGTTTGTGCTGTCACTAATTTTTTTGCCCCCGAAAGGCTTATGGCATAAGCATGGGTGCAGTCATGAAACCCGGCTTTCCATAAGGATGAACTGAAATGCCCGGGCAACATGTTTTTGATCATCCCGGCCGGCATCCGGCTCAGGCCCAACGCAGCCATTAATTGATACCAGTTTTGTTTCAACCTTGTTCCAAAAGTCAGTTTGTCGTTTTTCAGGTAGCCGAGGTAGAAAAGTTCCCAGTCAGGAGGCAGCTCCTGTAAACAACTTTGTATTAACGATAGCTGGTTTTGATCCGGCACCACATCATCTTCAAGCACCAGCACCCGCTTCCAGTTATTATCGATCATAGCCTGGTATATGTTGCGGTGGGAAAGCGAACAAGCTATCTCTCCGGTATTCAGCGGCGGGAAATACTGCCTGATAGCAAGGGAGTTTTTTTTATCATAGTAATAATTCCGGCTGATGTTTTCATTGGTCAGGTCATTTTTGTCAGTTCCGTAAAAAAATTCGAATGAAATGCCCTCCAGCCGCTGCTTTACCTTTTCCTGTCTTTCCAAAAACCGGGGTACAGTCAGCACCAGCACTTTGTCAAAGTAACTTTGCAGAAGATCGTTTGTAGTTGCTGTTATTCCAGACATCCGTACAAATGTAGAAAAACAAACAGCAAATACCGGGAGGCATTTGCTGTCATTATAAAATCTATGTTTCAAATCTTTAAACCGCTTCCGCTTCCATCTTCTTCTGCACTTTCTTCCTTTCATCTTCATTCAGTATCACTTTCCGCATACGGATGAAATTGGGTGTTACTTCAATACATTCATCCTGCTGGATATATTCCATGCACTCTTCCAGTGTCATCAGGGTTTTGGGTGAAATACGGGTAGCATCATCGCTACCACTGGCCCGGTGGTTGGTTAGTTTCTTTGGTTCCGTAGCATTTACTACCAGGTCGCTGGGTTTTATATTTTCTGCAATGATCTGTCCGGCATATACTTCTTCTGCCGGGTCAACGAAAAATGTTCCCCTGTCCTGTAATTTATCTATTGAATAGCCGGTTGTCTTATCTGTGTTTTTGGAAAGTAAAACGCCATTGCTTCTTCCGGGTATCGGGCCTTTCCATGGTTTATAATCAATAAAGCGGTGTGCCATCACTGCCTCGCCCGTGGTAGCCGTCAGCATTTGTGTACGCAAACCAATCAATCCTCTTGAAGGAATTTCAAATTCCAGGTGCTGCATTTCGCCTTTTGTTTCCATTACCAGCATTTCACCCTTACGGCGGCTTACCAGGTCAATTACTTTACTGGCAAATTCCTGCGGCACATCCACTACCAGGTTCTCATAAGGCTCACATTTTTTGCCGTTGATCTCTTTTACAATTACCTGCGGCTGGCCTACATTTAATTCATATCCTTCACGGCGCATGGTTTCAATCAGAATACCGAGGTGCAGGATACCACGGCCATATACCATCAGGCTATCGCCATCCTCACTGTCTTCCACTCTTAATGCAAGATTTTTTTCTGTTTCTTTCATCAGCCTGTCGCGGAGGTGTCTTGATGTAACAAACTTTCCGTCTTTACCAAAGAAAGGGGAGTTGTTTACAGAAAAGAGCATGTTCATCGTTGGTTCATCCACACTTATCACCGGTAATGCTTCCGGGGTTTCTGCATCAGCGATCGTATCGCCGATATTGAAATCCTCTATACCCACCACTGCACATAAGTCCCCGGCTATTACTTCTGTTACTTTCTTTTTTCCCATTCCTTCAAACACATACAACTCTCTTACTTTCGATTTTTTAACGCTTCCATCGGCCTGCATCAGCACTACATTCTGTCCTTCTTTTAATACACCACGGCTTACTTTACCCACGGCGATCCGGCCAAGGAAAGAAGAATAATCCAAAGAAGTGATCTGCATCTGCACCGGCCCCTAATTCACTTTTGGCGGCGGCACATATTTTATAATACCATCCAGCAATGGGTTAATATTATCAATCTGCGTTAAGGAATCATTGAACCAGCCATTCTTCCCGGAACCATAAAAGGTGGGGAAATCCAGCTGTGCTTCTGTTGCATCCAGGTTAAAGAATAACTCAAAAATCGCATCATGTACTTCATCAGGCCGGCAGTTGGGCTTGTCCACTTTATTGATAATTACAAGCGGTTTCAAATTTAATTGCAGTGCTTTCTGCAAGACAAACCTTGTCTGCGGCATAGGGCCTTCAAAGGCATCCACCAGCAGGCAAACACCATCCGCCATTTTCAGCACCCTTTCCACCTCCCCGCCAAAATCGGCGTGGCCGGGCGTATCAATCACATTGATCTTTACATCTTTGTAAACCACCGCAGCATTCTTGCTGAAAATGGTGATGCCCCGTTCCCTTTCCAGGTCATTGCTGTCCATGATCAGGTCGCCGGTTTCCTGGTTGTCCCGGAATACTTTCGTGGTATGTAAAATCTTGTCCACCAGCGTGGTCTTGCCGTGGTCAACGTGGGCTATGATCGCAATGTTTCTTATCTCCATTTTTCAGCTTTTAGCTATTAGCTGCGAGCCATTAGCTAAAGGCTAAAAGCTTACAGCTAACCGCTGTTTTAACGAGCGGCGAAGGTACGGCAATAAAGCGGGGACAGCAAACGAAAGCGCTACTTAATACAGACTTAATGGTCAAGAAAACAAGGATTTAGTGTAGTTTTAGCAAAACCAGTTGTATGAAATTTCTTAAATGGTTTGGCCTCACCCTTTTAGTGCTCATCATTGTTTATTTCATGGGACCCAAACCATCACATCCCAAATACGGAAAAGACCTGCCGGTGCTTCCTGCTGAGTTGGCCTTATTGGATAGCTATGTTGTTAAACAGGAAGCAAAACATAAACTGAAACCGGATAATGAAGCAAGGATCATGTGGTTCAATGATACCGCAAAACAACAGACCGCATACGCTGTCGTTTATCTCCATGGCTTCAGCGCATCGCAGGAAGAAGGCGACCCCGTGCATTATGAATTTGCGCAGAAGTTTGGGTGCAACCTGTACCTGAGCCGGCTCGATGCACATGGCATTGATACCACAGAGCCATTAGCCAGTTTTACAGCTGATGCTGTCTGGAACTCTGCCAAAGAAGCCTACGCCATTGGAAAACGATTGGGCAGGAAAGTAATATTATTATCAACCTCCACCGGCGGTACACTGGCATTGAAGCTGGCAGCAGAATACCCGGATATAGCAGGGTTGATCCTCCTTTCTCCCAATATTGCCATCAATGATGGCAATGCCTGGCTGCTGAATAATCCCTGGGGCCTGCAGATCGCACATTTAGTGCAGGGCAAACACAGGAGGGCTTCCGACAGCAGCGCCATCTATGCACAATACTGGAATAACCGCTATGCTACCAGGTCGCTGGTACAATTAGAAGAGCTGCTGGAAACTACCATGAAAGAATCCACTTTCCGCCAAGTAACACAGCCCACCCTGATGCTTTATTATTACAAGGACGAAAAGAACCAGGATAAAATAGTGAAGGTGCCGGCAATGAAAAGAATGTTCACCCAATTAGGAACAGCCCAAACCCTGAAACGGCAGGTGGCCATACCTAATGCC
Source organism: Chitinophagaceae bacterium (assembly GCA_031395125.1). GTDB lineage: Bacteria > Bacteroidota > Bacteroidia > Chitinophagales > Chitinophagaceae > JJ008. Next base: position 17,564 of record JANNUI010000203.1, read on the forward strand.
GGCGACCATGTGATCGGCTCTTATGTAAAATCAAAAGATGTGGAAACGGTGATGGCGGAGTGTGATAAGTTTGCAATGGAAATTCTGAAAATGAACCAGCAATAATAAAACAATTGTTATGCCTTCGAATCTATCCCGTCGCGATGCATTGAAAGCCATCAGCTTTGCTGCAGCATCGTTACCACTTTCATCATGGGCCAGGAATGAAAAAGGTGAAAGAATCATTTTGCCGGATAACCCCTTACACCAAAAACTAAAAAAACCTGTTACGGCCATAACATGCGGCGCCGGTGCCAGGGGGAATGTATATGGCAACTATGCAGTGCAGTACCCGGACCAACTTGATATAATTGGTGTGGCCGAACCAATTACCCTCCGCAATGAACGTTACACGAAAAAACACAATATCCCTGAGGCAAACAGGTTCAGTACATGGGAAGATGTTTTTAAAAGACCAAAGTTTGCGGATGCGGTCATCATCTCAACACCCGACAACCTGCACTACGGTCCCTGTATGGAAGCGTTGAAGATGGGTTATGATGTGCTGCTTGAAAAACCTATTTCTCCCAGTGAAAAAGAATGCCGTGATATTCTGCAACTGGCCAAAAAAACCGGAAGAATTGTGGCAGTATGCCATGTGCTCCGCTATGCACCCTACTTTATCAAACTGAGAGAACTGATGAACAGCAGTGCCATCGGAGAAGTGATAAGCGTACAGCACCTGGAACCGATCGGTCATGTTCATATGAGCCATTCCTATGTAAGGGGCAACTGGCATAACAGCAAGAAAACTACTCCCATCATACTCGCCAAATCATGCCATGACCTGGATATACTGAAATGGATGATCAATAAACCATCCAAAAGAATACAGGCCTTCGGCGACCTGAAATGGTTCAGAAAAGAGAATGCCCCCGAAGGAAGTACGGAGCGCTGTGCAGATGGCTGCAAAGTGGAAGGCGAATGCCCCTACTCAGCCTTACGCATCTATTACCGCAACCGGGGTTGGACCTATGTGTTGGATATGCCTGACGATAAAGAAAAACATGCAGCCCATATCCTGGATAAATTAAAAACCACCAATTACGGCCGCTGTGTCTATCGCATGGATAATGACCAGCCCGACCATTATATCTGCAATATTCAGTTTGCGGAAAATGTAACAGCCAGTTTTTCCATGGAAGCTTTTACTTCTTATGAAGGCAGGAGAACAAGGGTGATGGGCAGCATGGGTGATATTGTGGGCGATATGAATTCCTTTGTACTGACAGATTTCCGCACCGGGAAAAAAACTGAATGGAAGCAGGATTCAGACGGTCATGGAGGCGGCGACTGGCGGCTGGTGGCCGACTGGATACAGGCCATTGACCAGCAAAACCCTTCTTTACTCACTTCCAACATTGATGCTTCCATTGAAAGCCATGTAATGGGCTTTGCAGCGGAGAAGAGCAGGAAGGAGAATAAGGTGGTGGATGTAACGATGTGATAGTGAATAGTTGCTTGCTGAAACCGTTGTGATAAGAAACAGTTTCATTTCCCCCGCTTTTCCTACCTTCCTTGCACAATTGCTTGCTATGTTCAAAAGTAAAATCGCCGGTATCGGTATGTATGTTCCGGCCAATGTGGTGACCAATAATGACCTGCTGAAATACATGGAGACCAGCGATGAATGGATACAGGAACGTACCGGCATTAAAGAAAGGCGTTATGCCCACCGCACTGATGAAACCACCACGACCATGGGGGTGGAGGCCTCCAAAATAGCCATCGAAAGGGCAGGTATCAGCCCGCAGGATATTGATTTCATCGTTTTTGCCACCCTCTCACCTGATTACTATTTTCCCGGTTGCGGGGTACTGCTCCAACGTGCCATGCAGATGAAAGAAGTGGGGGCGCTGGATGTCCGTAACCAGTGCAGCGGTTTTTTGTATGCCCTCAGTGTCGCCGACCAGTTCATCAAAACAGGTATGTATAAAAACATCCTGGTGGTGGGTGCAGAGAAACATTCATTCGGTCTTGATTTCAGTACAAGAGGAAGAAATATTTCGGTGATATTTGGTGATGGCGCAGGAGCCGTAGTGTTGCAGCCAACTGAAGACCCAAACAACGGGATTTTAAGCACACACCTGCACAGCGATGGAAACAATGCCGAGATACTCGCCATGTACAACCCCGGCACCCATGCCAACCATTGGGCCAACGGGCAAAAACTGGCCGACTTCACCGAAGCGGAAATAGGTGAAATGTTCATGAGCCATGATATGATCGACAAGGCGCAGAATTTTCCCAATATGGATGGCCCGGCTGTTTTTAAAGTGGCCGTGGAGAAATTTCCGGCAGTAATAAAAGAAGCGCTGGAAGCTAATAATCTTCAGACGGCTGACCTCAGGCTTCTGATCCCACACCAGGCTAACCTGCGCATCAGCCAGTTTGTTCAGAGAAAACTGGGGCTGAGGGATGACCAGGTGTATAACAATATCCAGCAATATGGCAACACCACGGCCGCTTCTGTTCCTATTGCGCTTTGCGAAGCATGGCAGCAGGGAAAAATAAAAGATGGTGACCTGGTTTGCCTCGCTGCTTTCGGGAGCGGCTTTACCTGGGCCAGCGCTTTGCTAAAGTGGTAGCCGCCTGTGTAATGTTGCGCCTGTCCTCATCTTAACTATGCCATCGGTTTAATGGCATGATTATTTAATACTTTAGCACTATGAACAGGGTATTCATCATGGCAGCACTTATTTTAACAACCGGTTTTATCCATGCCCAGAATAGCTGGACAATCGTACTGCACAAAAAATTGTTGTTCACCGGCAAGGAAGTAAGTGAAGAGAAAAATATCAAATCTGTAAGATCAACCGACTGGAAAAAAACCGGTTATCTCGAAGTAAGTTTTAAAGAACAGCAACCCAGCACATGGCTTCACTCCATCCGTTTTACTGACGAACAGGGTAACGAACTGCTGGTAAAAGATAGTGTGACATACGCTAAGGTTTCCACCTCTTCTCTCCGTAAATTATTTGCAGGGAAAAAACAGGTGAAGATATACCTGTTCATCTCCCCTCCCAATCCCATGATGATGGCACCAACCCGTATGCTGCACCTGGTTACCCTGAAACTGCCCTGATGCATGAGGAGCATTATTTACATTATAAATCCCATATCGGGAACAGGGCCCTCCGCCTCCGCTAAAGCTTCGGCGGACAAGAAAAACAAACTTGATAGACTTATCGGGAAGAAAACCACTGCATCCGGAATACCCTTTCAGATCTTTCCTTCTGTAACCAGTGGTGATTATTCATTCCTGCATCCTCTCATCCGGGAACAAAGAATAACCGATGTGGTGATTGCCGGCGGTGACGGCACAGTAAGCCAGGTGGTAAACAGCCTCATGGGCCTTGATGTGAACTTTGGTATCATTCCCTGTGGTTCCGGCAACGGCCTGGCTTATGCCGCAAAAATTCCCAGGCAGGCCGAAAAGGCATTGGATGTTGTTTTTACCGGCAACCCGGTGGCTATAGACGGCTTTTATCTGAATGATCCCGCCCCATCGGGTTCGGGCAGGCATTTTGCGTGTATGCTCTGCGGCCTCGGTTTTGATGCCAAAGTAGCCCATGATTTTGCACAACAGCCAAAAAGAGGACTGGTCACATATGTAAAGCAGGTAGTGAAGAATTTTTTCAGCGCCAAAACATATTCATTTGAAGTAAGTATTAAAGGAAAAACATTTTCTACAGAGGCATACTTCATCAGCATTGCCAATAGCAACCAGTTTGGCAATAATTTTACCATAGCGCCAAAAGCCAGTTTGAGTGACGGGCTGCTGGATATTGTCATCG
>JANNUI010000207.1:0-2529 GCA_031395125.1 Chitinophagaceae bacterium
GCCTGGATACTCAAAAAACACTATCACTTAGTGGCCATGAAGGCCAACAAGGACCTGGCCTATATGAATGAACTGTTCGAAGCCGGTATAGTTAAACCTGTGATACATGGGACTTATAGGCTCGATGAAGTCCCGGAAGCATTCAGGGTTTTCAGCAGGGCAGAACAAAAAGGCAAAATACTGATCACCATGTGAAGAAACCAATTAAAGAATTTCTATTCTCTTATGGAACCCCTTCAAAAAGAAAAAGTCCAGCTGGATTTGTTCGGACGGCTTTTACATGGTACAAACGATTTACTGGAAGGTTACCGGCTTTCTTCCATTGAAATAAAAGACGAAAGCTTTCTTGCAAAAGGCGAAGCAAAACAGCATCAGACATTGATCGCATCAAACGATAAGGCTCACAAGATCGAAGGGACCGTCTTTGAGATCTCAGCAGAAGAACTGCTCCTGGCCGACAAGTACGAACCAGCTAATTACCAAAGAAGGCAGGTAATGCTCCTGTCCGGCAACAAGGCATGGGTTTATGTTGCCCTGTAGTCTGAATGTATCCGGACTGTCAAATAAAAAATACCGGCAGTGGTTTACAACTCACGGCAGGGCGGCTGCGTCCGTTCCGGGAATGAGTACTCCAAAGATCAATACAGGCCTGCTGACGACCTTTTTACTGGTATGGTCACTCCCCTTCTTTGCACAAAAGGAGGAAAGGATCTATGCCGATACACTGCAGGACATTGCCACTGATTCTTTTTCGCATGACCTGGGAAATATCCCGATGGTCAATAATAAACTGACCAAACCTTTTATTTATACCGGCACGGATACGCTGTTTATCATCCGCACCTGGACGGGTGACCCTCACTATATTTGTGAATATCCAAAAGAAGCAATTGTAAAAGGGAAAACCTACGCATTCACTGTTTGCTTCTGGAACGAAGGAAGGCCCGGCCTGTTCAATAAAACGATGGGATTCGAACTTTCAAATGGAAAAAGGATCGTTTTCGTTTTCAAAGGTCAGGTGCTCAGAAAAGAATAAACTTATCATTGCCAGGTAGTGTATCAGTTTGAACTTTTTTAGGTAAGGATGTTAAAAAAATCTGTTTTTCAGTGTCTCTTTGGCAAAACAATACTGCCACTGAAGCACAGAAACACTGAAACTGAGATACTCCCCCGTTGCTATCAGCCACTGCCGGATCCAATCCATGTGATCATTTTTTTTATCTCCTCCGGCTCAAACCAGTTGATGGCTGCATCCTTCCTGAACCAGGTCATCTGCCGTTTGGCATACTGCCGGGTGTGCGTCTTTATTTGCTCAACAGCTTCAGAAAGTGTCAGTGTGCCTGCGGCATACTCATACAATTCAGCATAGCCAACCGTCTGCAAAGAATTCAGGTCTTTAAAAGCGGATAAGGTTTTCACTTCATCTTGCAGACCTGCTTCCATCATGGCATCCACCCTTGCGTTGATATTGCGTTGCAGTTTGTCCTTCGGAAGTTCCAACCCGATCTTGATAATATTAAAGTCCCGTTTTGTTTTTTCCCCTTTACGGAAAGAAAGAATGGACTGCCCGGTGCTTTCCAGCACCTCCAGTGCCCGCATCATACGTTGCGGGTTTTGTATCTCTCCTGCTGCATAAAAAGCAGGGTCTTTTGTTTTTATTTCATCCTGCAACCATGATAACCCGTATTGCTTATATTTTTCAACGATCCGGCTTCTGACCTCAGGCCCCGGTTCCGGTATCTCATCCAGTCCCTCACAAAAAGCCCTGATATAAAGCCCTGTACCTCCCACCATCACAACCACATCATGCTGCTGAAACAATTTGCTCACTTTCTCCAGAGCATATTGCTCAAAGCCGATGGCGGTTACTTCGTCCTGTATGCTGTGCGAAGCGATGAAATGATGCGGCACTGATCGTAATTCTTCTGCTGATGGTCTCGCCACACCAATGTTCAGTTCCTTAAAACACTGGCGGCTGTCGGCCGAGATGATCTCTGTTTTAAAATTTTGAGCAAGTTGAATAGCAACAGCAGTTTTACCAACCGCCGTCGGGCCGCAGATGATGATGACAGTCTTTTTATTGGGAGTTTCCAAAAATATTCAGTTAGCAATATTCAACTCACAGACCTGGCTGACTCCTGACTAAAGACTCCCGACTCCCGACTCTCTCATACCTCCTCTTCATCCGCAGCAATTCCATCCTCGCCTAGGCTGATATCTTCCCCCTCCTCATCTTTTTCTGCAAAACCCTCGCCCGGCTGTACCTGTGTGAGGTCGTATTTCTCTTCTATATCGGCAAATTTTTCACCAAGCAGCCCCTTGGTACCGTATTGACTCGGTGCAATACCTTCTGTGCGGGAAACAGACGGATAAATGACCTTGGGGTTCTCTTCTTTGGATACATTGATAAGCTCCATCAAAAAACTCCAGGTTTTATTAAAATCGTAGTGGTAAATAAAACGCTGGTTGGGCACTTTGATCTCTGAGCCGATGGTTGTTTCGCTCATGATCAGCGGTGGCGCTTTGTAT
>JANNUI010000421.1:0-3619 GCA_031395125.1 Chitinophagaceae bacterium
CCCGGGTGTGGCTTCCGGGTGATATTGTACTGAAAAGGCAGGCTTGCCTTTTACCCTTATGCCTTCAATGCTCTGGTCATTCAGGTTCACATGGGTAAAAGGCAAGCCTGCCTTTTCAGTACAATATCACCCGGAAGCCACACCCGGGCCGCATGACAGCCGCTATTTGTTTGATGAGTTTATTGATCTGATCAAAGCGAGGAAGAACTAATAATACTTGTCACACCGGGCTCCGACCCGGTGTCTTTTCAATAAAAAATTCTTAATAAAGATGCCGGGTCAAGCCCGGCATGACAGGAAAAACAGACATTGCTTACAGCCACCCGATTTCGGCGGCTTTTTTATTTGAATTATATTCGGGCTATGAAGATTGCCATCATCAACGGTCCCAACCTGAACCTGCTGGGTAAACGAGAAACAGATATTTACGGCAACATGCCGTTTGAACAGTTTCTTGCATCGCTCCGCGCAAAATATGCCAATATAGAGATCAGCTATTTCCAGAGTAATGTAGAAGGCGAACTCATCAATGAATTGCAACGGGTGGGATTTGACCACGATGGCATCATTTTCAATCCCGGGGGATACACTCACACTTCTGTCGCCATCGGTGATGCCATCGCGGCCATCAAAACCCCCGTGGTTGAGGTACATATCTCCAATGTGCATGCAAGGGAAGATTTCCGGAAATTGTCTCATGTTAGCGGAAAGGCAGCCGGCAGTATAGTGGGCCTGGGGCTGAAGGGCTATGAACTGGCCATGGATTGGTTCCTGTCCAGGTAATTTTTAGCTGATACTTGTCAGTGCCGGTAATAAGAATAATCATTCCTGCCCTTCGTATTGGCAATAGCTTTGCAACATGAAATTACCAGTAGAATATATAAGTGCTGAACAGGCACTATCCGTTGTACAGTCAGGCAACCGTGTATTTATACAGGGCAGCGCCCAAACGCCGCTTTACCTGCTGCGGGAGCTGGCTAAAAGGGCGCCGGAGTTGCGCAATGTGGAACTTACTTTCATCACGTTGCAGGGCGATATTGAACTGGATAAACCAGAGTATGCGGATTCATTTCATATCAACTGCATGTTTGTTTCCCAGTCGGTGCGGAAGGCAGTGAATGAAGGAAGGGCTGACTTTATTCCTGTTTTCCTGAGTGACATTCCGGATCTGTTCCGCGGACAACTACAAATTGATGTGGCCCTGGTGCAGGTATCCCCACCGGATAAACATGGTTACTGTTCGCTGGGTGTATCAGTTGATATTGCCCGTAGCGCCGTCAACACAGCCACGCATATCATTGCACAGATCAATCCCCGGGTGCCGAGGACACATGGTGACAGCCTTGTCCACACCAAACGGTTTAGTTCCATGGTGTATCATGAGGAAGAATTGCCCGAAGTGGATTACGGCGCCAAGGTAGGCCCTGAAGAATTAAAGATCGGCAAACTGGTAGCCAATCTTATTGAAGATGGCAGTACGTTGCAGATGGGTATCGGTACCATACCGGATGCGGTATTAAAATCACTGGATACGCATAAAAACCTTGGGGTGCATACGGAAATGTGCAGTGATGGTATCATCGACCTGTTTGACAGGGACATCATCAATAACTCACAGAAAAAAATACATCCCAATAAAACAGTCACCGGTTTTGCCGTGGGCACCCGCCGGCTCTACGATTATGTGGATGATAACCCCGCTTTTGTTTTCCTCGACATCGATTATGTGAATGACCCGCATGTCATCCGGCGCAATCCCAAAGTGGTGGCCATCAACAGCGCCATCGAAGTGGATATTACGGGCCAGGTTTGTGCGGACTCCATCGGGACGATGCAGTACAGCGGTATCGGCGGGCAAATGGATTTTATGCGGGGTGCTGCACTCAGTGAGGGTGGTAAACCCATCATTGCCTTAACCAGCCGTACGGCAAAAGGAGTGAGCAGGATCGTGCCGGTGCTGAAACATGGCGCCGGCGTGGTAACCACCCGAGGCCATATTCACTATGTGGTCACCGAGTATGGTACTGCCAACCTGTTTGGGAAAAACCTGCGACAACGGGCCAAAGACCTGATTGAGATCGCCCACCCGGATGACCGGGAAATGCTGGAGAAGGCCTGCTTTGAGCGGTTTCACCGGTTTTAGGATACTGATTTTGAGGGAGGGAAAGTTTGACACAGGTGAAGTATCTTTATTCCATACTGTCACGGGTATCCAAAACCAAACGTTATGAGAAAATACCTTTTTATCCTTCCTTTATTTTTTGCTTTTGCTTCGCTGTCGCAAAAACTGACGCCGGTGCAAATTGCTGAACGCAACAAGCCCGGCACCGTAATGATACAGGCCACTTTCAAGGGAACGGTGACGGCGATACAACCGGAGATTGATGAAGATGCGCTTGCGCAGCTGGCACAACAGGTGAGGGCCGACCTGGAAGCAGCAGGAACATTCACTACGAATCTTTTCTGGACCACTTATATCAAATCCTTCAGCCAGCACATCGAAAAGTATATGATGAAGGGGACAAAGCAGGTCTCAGAAGAACTGAACACCACCATGGTGGGTTCAGGCTTTATTGTAACACCAGATGGTTATGTGATCACCAATGCCCATGTGGTGGATGAGAATGATGAGACCACCAAACAAAGTTTTGCCGAGCAGGCTTTTCAGAAGATAATGGATAAGGATGCAAAAGACCTGGAGGAGGGTATGGGCCGCAAACTGACCGAGGAAGAAAAAAAAGACCTGACCAGTGCCAACAGCTGGTATTTCTCGCAGACATTAAAAGTGGGTAAAATAGACAAAGAATTCAGCGTAGTGCTGGGTGTTTCGGGTAAGGGAGGAAAGATCGAGCCGATGATCATCCCCGCCAAACTTGTTACACAGGGAGCGGCTATTCCCGGAAAAGATGTGGCGATTTTAAAACTGAGCAGTAAACATGAATACCCCACCATCCGGGTGGGTGATGATAAGGAGATGAGGGTAGGAGACCAGGTATATGTGCTGGGTTACCCGGCAGTAGCCACTTTCCATCCGCTGATCTCTGAAGAATCCATTTCAGAAGCCACCCTTACAAGAGGTCTGGTAAGCGCCAAGAAGAACATGAAAGACGGGTGGGAAGTGCTGCAGACCGATGCTTCTATCACCCACGGCAACAGCGGCGGCCCGGTGATGAATGAATATGGTGAAGTGATAGGACTGGCCACTTTTGGCAGCATTGATTACCAGCGGCAGGCCGAAGTACAGGGTATGAATTTTATTGTTCCAACTACCATTGTTAAGGAATTCATCCGGAAGACCAAGATCCGGCCGGATATGAGTGATATCTCGCTGACCTTTGAAGAGGCGCTGGATCTGTACGATGAAGAAAGGTACAAGAAGGCGCTGGAAAGGTTTGATGAGGTAAAAGATATGAACGCCTCTTTTCCATTCATAGATAAATATATTGATGAAACCGAACGCAATATTGAGGATGGCCTTGACAGGGAGCCAAAGGATATGACGATGTATTATTATATCGGCGGCGGGGCTGTCGTACTACTATTGTTGCTGTTCCTGATTTTCCGGAAGAGAAAGAAGAGGGCCTGATATTTTTCACGCAAAGGCGCTAAGGCGCAAAGA
>JANNUI010000290.1:0-3904 GCA_031395125.1 Chitinophagaceae bacterium
GTCGTAACTCGCAATGATTTTCACCTTGTATTTGCGGGCCAGTTTTACCATCACTTCATTCACTTTGTCCTGCTCGGGCATACCATGCCGCTGCAGTTCCACAAAATAATCTTCCTGGAAAATGTTAAGCCACCATATGAATTCATTCTCTCCTTCTTCTTCCCCTTTTTTCAAAATAGCCTGCGGTACCATGGCACCAAGGCAGCAGGTGGTGGCGATTAGCCCTTTGTGGTGACGAAGAATCAGTTCTTTGTCGATGCGGGGGTATTTGCTGTACAGTCCCTCAATGAAGCCCAGTGAAGTAAGTTTAATAAGATTGCGGTAGCCTTCCTCATTTTTTGCCAGCAGTATCTGGTGGTGACGGGGATCTCTTTTTTCTTTGGTAAATGTTTTCTGGTGACGGTCGGCCGTAATATAAAATTCACAACCAACAACCGGTTTTACTTTAACCTTCCCGTTTTCATCTTTGTTTTTATAGGCTTCGGCCACAAATTCAAACACCCCAAACATATTACCATGATCGCTGATGGCCAGTGCCGGCATTTCATCTTTGATGGCTTTCCTGTACAGGTTTGGTATCGAAGCGGCCCCGTCAAGAAGGGAGAACTGGGTATGTACGTGGAGGTGGGAGAATTTCATGTGCAGGAATAATAAATAAGAAATAAATAAATAATCAATAATTAATAAGGAAGAAACAGTTGGTTCACTTATTCATTTTTTATTTTTCATTTCTTATTATAGATTATCATCAGTCTTTGTTCTTAAATTTCTTTTTAAAAGAATAAATACTAATCGAACCATTACTATAGCTACATACCCAGGCCTCTAATTTATCATCATCTTCAAACACATCCACACCCACCGGGTGGCCGCCGCAGGGCAAAGATGCCACTTTCTCAAAGTTGTCGCTGTTGATTTTATAAACATCCACGATATCGCTGGTGTAGCAGGTTACGAAAATGAACCGGTGGTTTTTTGAAAGTACGATCGTCCGGGGCTGTGAATGGGTACGGGCCGTAAACAAGGTCTTTCCGCTGGCTGCATCCAAACAGGCAATGGTGCCGAGACTGTTGTATGAAACAAACAAATGCCCGCTGGTATCCATTACCACATGGCGGGGACTGCTCCATACGTTCAGAACACTGTCGCTTTTCCAGGTTTCATTGTTCACTACCACCAAAGTGGAACCGCCCATGATTGCGATAAAAGACTTGTTGTTCTTGTCATCCACTGCAATACCCCTTGGTATGGCCGATACAGGAATTGTGCTGATGACTTTTCCGTAGGGGTAGGCATTTTCATCCATAGCCAGTACACTTGTGTTTCTTGAATGCCAGTTACTGACCAACAGGAACCTGCTGTCGGCAGTTCTTGAAATCACCTTGGGTGTTTTGCCTGTTTCGATCAGCGGCACCCGGAACGAATCTCTTTTAGCAGAACCGGGATAAAGAACTGTAACCGGTTTTGTTTTTTGCTCATCTGTAGTTACCCCATTGTTCTTTGTGAAATCATCCACCCAGATAGGAACAATGCCATCTGCATTGTGCAGGGATACCCACAATATTTTATCGCCATGGCTGAAGCAGGCTTCTACCGGTTTTTCCTGGAAAGAAGCAATGGACCGGCTCCGGTTATAATCCCAGCCCGTGCCACGGGTAGGGGTGAACTTGAATTCACGGGTCAGTTTCCGGGTGGATTGTTCAAACTCATACACACTCATACCTTCCAGGTTCATGGCATAGATCCGTGTGCCGGATGAATTAAAAATCACCGATTTGGTTCCGGGTGCCGCGGCAACCACCTCCTTTTTTTGGTATTCAATATGGTTGTAAGGTTTTGGGGCAGGGGGCCGTATACTGTCCTTGATTATTGTTGATGCGTTCAATGTATCGTCTGCAGTGTTGTTGGTACTGCCTGAACTCTGGCAGGCTGTAACAAACGAAAGAAAAGAGAGGTATTTGAGCAGCGTTTGCATCATCATAAACATTATCAATAATAGCCAATAAAAAGCAGTTGCCAATCACCGGATCTGACTCAATATTCACAGGATGTTAGGAACTCTAAGCCACTTGATTACAGATGTTTAGATGCCCGGCAATTTTACACAGGGAAATTCGTTTTGTAAAAGGGGTTTTTTGTGGGCTGTTACCTTTATTTTTGCACGCCTGCCGGAGGACCTTAGCCCGAAGGCATGGCACGCCTTCCTGAAAGGAGGCCCAAACCTTTTCTGCCAGCCGTCGCTTAATTCTTTGACTGGTAATCCCGAAGTCAATCGGGAGGCAGAGATAGAGAGTGTGAAAAGCCCCATGAAATCATCCTAAAACGAAAGACGTAATGGTTAAGCAAGTATTACCAGTTATAGCATTTACAATTTTTTTAAGCAGTTGTTCCGCATTCAAATCGCTGAACCTTACCGGCAAGAAGCCGGTTGCTCCTGTTACCACACCTGTGTTGAAGACAAAGTTCATCGAAGAGATCACTGTAACCGCACCAGTAACCGTTGATAAAACAGATGTAAAGCCTGAACCTGCAATAGCCATTGCCAGCACACCGGGTTCTAATATCATTGAAACACCTTCACAGAAAGAAGAGGCCAGCGAGATAGCCCAGCTACTGGCCAACCGCAGCAACAACAATGTTGAAGCAGCCTCTGCCACACAACTTAAATACGCTGTTTTGCTGAATACTGAAGTAGAGTCGCTTCCCAATAAATCCTTATTGGATAATGTGGACGAATGGTACGGTGTCCGCTACCGCAGGGGTGGCAATACCAGGAGCGGAGTTGATTGTTCCGGTTTTACTGTTGCAGTATATACAGCCGTATATGGCATGACGCTGCCAAGAGTTGCCAGGGAGCAATACCGCATCAGCCGGAAAATATCTACTACTGAGTTGCTGGAAGGCGATCTGGTTTTCTTCAACACCACCGGCCGTGGCGTATCGCATGTCGGAGTATATTTGGGCAATAACCGGTTCATCCATGCCACGGTTTCCAGGGGTGTGATGGTAAACAGCCTGTTTGAGACCTATTACCTCAAACGCTTTATCGGCGCAGGAAGGATCGATGACAAGCAGGTGCTGGCCAAAAACTGATCTTTAATCAGCCTTAATTCCTAATCTTCTTTTTATGGTTTGCAGCACCGGCTGTATGTCGGGCGAAAGTTTCATGTACACAGCACCTGTGGCATAAAGCAGGATGAAGGCTGCACTGCGGACAAACATTCCTGCCAACCCTGTCATATCCCTGAATGCGAAATAGCAAATGGTATAACAGGCAGCCGCCAGCAATACAGTGTAAAGCGACTGTATGCTGAAGGGGAATAACCCGAATTTGTTTCGGAGAAAAATAATGCGGATGGAATTATAGATGCTCAGGGAGATCAATGTGCCATAAGCCGGGCCGATGATGCCGTATTGTACCGTCAGTATATAGGTAAGCGGCAGCATGATGACCACCAGGATGATCCCGCTGGTGAGTTCAAACCGCCACCAGGTAGAAGTGGCAATGATCTGCGCATTCACACCGGTGCCCATATCCACGATCACTGAAAGACCGAGTATAAAAAAAACAGGAGCTGCATCCAGGTAATCCGCTTTCAGACCGAATGTCAGCACTGCATCTGTAAAATTGAGCCAGATAAGCAGGAATATGGCGCAGGCAAACAATAACTGGTTCACCGACGAACGCTGATAAAGTTTCTGCAGCATACCCATATTTTTCTCTTTCCATGCCCTTGACAGGTGGGGCATTGATGCAGAAATGATCCCCCGTTGCGGGGCTTGCATGATGCTGGTGACAACCGTTGCGAGTGCAAAAACACCCGCCTTGTCCAAGCCATCCTCCAACTTTGAGGCAATGACGAATGAATCAAATACTTTGGACAGGGCCTGCAGCAGCGCAGCG
>JANNUI010000315.1:0-9076 GCA_031395125.1 Chitinophagaceae bacterium
ACTATACGAATAATGCGCCGAATTCACGGTTTTTATATTACAAAAGGGCTATAATGTTATCTCTTTGTTCCCTAACAATACCATAGGGTTCATGACAGGTACATCACAGGCTACTGCAGTTTTAACTGGAAAAACAATCAAAAATTGGAAAAACAAGCTACTCAGAAAATGCTGCAATTGCAAAATGAAAAAGAAGACGTTAAGAGAAGATACAAAAAGAAGAGAGGGCTGTCCTGGTAGGGTTAGTGCATAAAGACCAGACCGAACCGCAACTCCAGGAATACCTGGACGAACTGGCTTTCCTGGCTGAAACAGCCGGGGCGGTAGCGGTAAAAAGATTTACCCAAAAGCTGCCGCATCCTGACAGCCGCCATTTTGTGGGCAAAGGCAAATTGGAAGAGATAAAACAATATGTGCAGGGAAAAGATATCCGTATTGTGATATTTGATGATGAGCTGACAGGCTCACAGATCAACAATATTGAAAAGGCGCTGGATGTAAAGACCATTGACCGCAGCGACCTGATACTCGACATTTTTGCCAGCCGTGCCAAAACTGCACAGGCCAAAGCACAGGTGGAGCTGGCACAGTACCAGTACCTGTTACCAAGGCTGCGGGGCATGTGGAAACACCTGGAACGGCTGGGTGGTGGTATCGGCACAAGGGGCCCGGGAGAAAGTGAAATTGAAACGGACCGCCGAATTGTAAGGGATAAGATCTCGCTGTTAAGAAAAAGACTGGCCGAAATAGACAAGCAGGCCTTCACCCAGCGGAAAGAAAGGGGTGAATTCATACGGGTGGCATTGGTGGGTTATACCAATGTAGGCAAGAGCACCATTATGAACCTGCTGAGCAAACGGGATGTATTTGCAGAGAATAAATTGTTTGCCACACTTGACACTACCACCAGCAAGGTAGTGTTTGAGAATACTCCGTTTTTGTTAAGCGATACGGTTGGGTTCATCCGCAAGCTGCCCCACCACCTGGTGGAAAGTTTTAAAAGTACACTGGACGAGGTGCGGGAAGCGGATATATTATTGCATGTGGTGGATATTTCACACCCTGCTTATGAAGACCAGATGGGCGTGGTGAACAAAACTTTGCAGGAACTGAATGTGCATGATAAACCGATGCTTACTATTTTCAACAAAATGGATCTCTACGAATCGCAGACCTTTGATGAATGGCTGGAAGAAAGCACCAAAAAAGAAATATTGGCTGATCTGTATGAACGCTGGCAACATGAAACGGGCGGCAACACGGTGTTTGTTTCAGCCATAGAAAAAAGGAATATTGACCTGTTGCGGAATTCCATACTACAAAAAGTAAGGGAGATGTACCGGGTCCGCTATCCCTACAAGACCGAATTTCTTTTCTGAGCCCCTCTAAATTTCTCCGCCGGTTGGTGGAAGACTTAACTACATTCATTATGAATGAAAAGAATTATAAGTGGTATAAGATAGCCGATCATATCAATGAGCTGGACTTTGCGGATAATAATATTGCGGTGACTGAGCTGAAGGGGAAAAAGATCTGTATTGCCCGATGGGAGGCACAGGTATTTGCCTTTGTTTACAAATGTCCTCATGCCGGGGGCATACTGGCAGATGGTTATATAGATGCCCTGGGCCATATAGTGTGCCCGCTGCACCGGTATAAATATGATATGAGCAATGGGCGGAACGTGAGTGGGGAAGGTTATTACCTGAAGCACTGGCCGGTAGAGACCCGGGAGGAAGGGGTATATGTAGGAATAGAAGAAAGCAGCGGGTTATTTGGCTGGCTGCGTTAAAAATTGTTCTTTGATGCCACTAAAAAGGGCAAAATCCTTATTTTTGCTCCCCGCTAAATAAGCGGTATGCTATTCCTGCTTAGCTCTCCCGATAGCTATCGGGATGGTTAGAGCAGAGTTAAGATATTCCTGCTTAGCTCAGTTGGTTAGAGCATCTGACTGTTAATCAGAGGGTCGCTGGTTCAAGTCCAGCAGCAGGAGCGTAAAGGCACTGATTTGATCGGTGCCTTTTTTATGCCCTAAAAATACATTTCATATGCTGCAGCCTGCGACATATAGAAAAAACTCGCTCCTTATTTTGATGGAAGTTTGCCGGGGTTATTGAGGTAATCCGTAACTACTTCTTCCATATCCACTTCCATCAGGTTGGCAAGGGTCAATAACCACATCAGCACATCTGCAAATTCTTCTTTTGCATTTTGCTTATCCCCGCTGGACATCGCAGAAGAGAGCTCCCCCACTTCTTCATGAAACCATAAAGCAGTATGAAAAAGGCCCCTTTCATTATCTGTTTTAAAATAACGTTCCTTTATAATTTTTTGCAGCGCTGAAATTTCCATATGTAAGTAGGTTTGATGGTTAAACTATTTCTTTGGGTAAGGCCCTGCTCCCGCTATACAATTCATATTCCAGCAGGCGGCTGTCAATTGTACTGGTATAAAATTCTATCCTGCGTTTGGCTTTCAGGCCTATTTTTTTTGCCAGCTCCAGGTTACCCGTAAATACGTACCCAAAATACCCGCCGCATTGCTGCTTCATAAAATCTCCGATACGGCTGTAGGTTTCTTCCAGTTCCTTTACATCGCCCAGCCGTTCACCATATTCCGGGTTCACATAAAAAATACCGGGAACAGCAGGGGGTATTTCCGTTGCCGCAAAATCACAAACTGAAAATTCAATCAGCCTGGCAACGCCGGCAGCAATGGCATTCTTCCTGGAGTTTTCAATGGCTCTTTCGCTCCGATCGGTGGCGATGATGCGAAGACCGGGCACATTAATAATTTGTTCTTCCAGCAGGGCATCTTCCTGCAAATAAACCGATTCATCATATCCCAGCAAATGCATAAAAGCATAATTGGCCCGGAATAATCCCGGCCGGCGGTTGGTTGCGATCATCGCCGCTTCTATAGCGATCGTTCCCGAACCGCACATCGGATTTACAAAAGGGGATCTTCTGTCCCAGCGGGTTGCCAGGATCGTTGCGGCGGCCAATGCCTCCAGCATTGGCGCCTGGCCCGGTATTTTCCGGTACCCGTGCCTGCCCAATGAATCCCCGGATGTATCAATAAACAGTTCAGCGTTCTCATTTTTCCAGAACAGGTTGATCACCGCTCCCGTAAGTGCCGAACCGGTGGATGGCCGGGTACCCTTTTTTTCCCGCATCCTGTCCACTATCGCATCTTTTACCCGCAGGTTGGCAAACATGCTGTTATTAATGGTAGGATTATTTACATTACTGGTTATGGAAAAATAGCCGTTATCGGGTAAAATATCTTCCCAGGGATAAACAAGCAGGTTACTATAAACAGCATCAGCATTTTCTGCCTCAAATTGTTTAAGGCTATACAGTACCTGGCTGGCACAGCGAAGATTCAGGTTTAGTTTTATGCAATCGTTAATAGTGCCGGTAAGGCGTACTCCTGTTATAAATGTTTCATCCGTTTTAAAACCCAGTTCTTTTACTTCCTGTTCCAGGTAAGGAGCAAGCCGTTTGGGACAGGTAATAATAACAACCTTTTTGTCAGTAAATAAATTCATAGTGGCGTTAAAGGTAAAATTTTACTGACTCCCGTTCTCTTTACTATTTTCTGATAAAAACTTCCTTACAACTGTTCCGGAGATAGAATTTGGTTGCAACTTTCCACAGTAAGGGAAACAGGATTGAGCCGGCACTTGCCGGCTTTATTTATATTGCTTATTCAACCTCTGCTGTTTTATCCCTGAAAAAAGTATGCCCCTTGATAAGCCAGGAAAATCCAAAGGACAGCAGGGCAATTGTTTCCAGTGTGAACGTGGGCTTCAGGAATTTGATCTTGCTGTACAGGCCTGCCGGCATAAAACTTACCATGGCAATGCCGGCAATGCATAGAACGATCAGCCATCCGCAAATTTTATAAATACTGTTCCTTGTTTTCTTGGAGCCTGCCATGCGCCCGGGTTTATCGGTTTTGGTGAACTGCACCAGGGAGAAAAAAGCAAACGTGGAGAACAGGATGGTGGCCGATACATAGTGCAGGATATTGGATACGGTGTTCTCGCCATCGGTCATCCTGGAACATTGCATATCGGCATAACCGCCAAAATCGGTGGGGAACATGGCCGCCAGGAAGGCAAACAGCCCGGCCACTTTAGCTGCTATCCTGTCCCCTTTATCATGACCGTTATAAGAGAAAAGAAAAAGAGATACGGCGCAGAGTGTACCTACAAACACATTGCCGAGGTCTGTATAATAAAAATGACTGATGGAAGGCGGGAAAGTGCAGTGGATCTCAAATAAAAAATACCCGAAAAACAACACAAAAGGCAGGGCCATACCCAATATACCCACCGCCTTGCGCAAAGTAAGATAAGAAATGACGAGGCCCTGGTTATCTCCGGGTGCATTTGCTGATGTCATACTCAAAAATTTGCAGGGGAAATATAGGAAATGATAAGCATTATACTGACAGTTTTTCCCCGGCATACAGGAAGGGTGAAGATCAACCTGCCGGCAAACAACAGGATTTACGGTGTATCTTTCAATTGCAGGAGGAATAGATCCGAATGCCATAAATTTATACAGTAGTTGTTGCTGTTTTCATTTTATTGTTCAACCCATCACCATGCTATCAGCCCCCGGTTTCAACGACAGGATCAAACAGGTGATCATACTACTGCTGCTGGCACTGATGATTTACCTGGTACTACAAGAGCTCTCTGTTTTCTTCCCGGGGTTGCTGGCCGCCATCACCCTGTATATTTTAAGCAGGAATAGTTATTTCCAGCTGGTGTACCAGCACAAGTGGCGAAAGGGATGGACGGCAGGTATGTACCTGTTCGGCTTTTTCATCATGACAGCATTGCTGGTTTACCTGACTTTTGTACTTATAGAAAAAAGAATTGAACCCTTTCTTTCCGACCCGGCCACCATGCTGGCCAAAGCCCAGGCTGCTATTGATGAAATACAGCAGAGAACGGGTATTTCTCTAGTTGAAGAAGATACACTGACCGGCTTGCAAAAAAAACTGGTGGATTTTATTCCTTCCCTGATCAATGATACAGGCATGCTCCTCGCCAACCTCGCCATCATGCTTTTTATTTTATATTACATGCTGGTGCATGGAAAAGAAATGGAAAGCTTTTTTGCCCGCATCATCCCCCTGAGGCAAAGTAATATAACAGTGCTGGCTGCCGAAACCAAACGACTGGTGAGGGCCAGTGCACTGGGCATACCGATCATTTCGCTGATACAGGGTGTAGTAGCCACCATTGGTTATGCCATCTTTGGGGTGAACGAGTATATAATTTGGGGTTTCCTCACCGGTGTGTTTGCTTTCTTTCCCGTGGTAGGCACTCTTATTGTATGGGTGCCGCTGGTATTATATATGTATGCCTCCGGCGATACCTGGAATGCCACCGGGCTATTTTTCTACAGCCTGATCGTTACCGGCAATATTGATTACCTGTCGAGGATCACCCTGTTGACAAGATTAGGGCATGTTCACCCGATCGTTACGGTACTGGGTGTTATTGTCGGTTTGGGTTTGTTTGGGTTTATCGGCCTCATCTTCGGACCGCTGCTGGTCAATTATATCATTGTCCTGTTTCGTATTTATTTACAGGAGTTTACAGATAAGAACAGCGTGGACATGCCAGGGGGAAAAAATAATCAGGCTGACCAGAGCAGCAAGCCTCCCGGTAAATAAAATCCCGGTTGCCCCGTTCAACTTCAGCAAAAGACCCTTCATCACTAAATTTTGTCAGCCAACGAAGAATATCGTAGTTTAAGGGGAACAAAAAATCAATTGCCATGAAACAAAGAATTCTACTCCTTATTGTAATGACGGCCGTCATTACAACCATTCAAGCACAAAAAAAGAATAAAGCGGCGCCAGGCAGCACCGGATATGCCATCACTGCCGTGGAAAAAGGTGGACGCAGCTGGAAAGAAGTGCGGCAGATCGATGCCGCCAGCGGCGCCATCCTCAAAACAATTTATGACAGCAAGCAGGAGACCGAAGCGCTGAATGCCAGGACCGGCAAACCCGTCCTGAAAAAAGATAACCCTGTTGAAAAAATTTATACCCGCACATTAAAGACACCTCCCGTTGAGAAAAAAGTGGTGAACTCGATAATGAATTAGACAAGGCGAATGGCGATCATATGAGAATTCACACCCGGACCGTTGTGGTAAGGCACCAGCAGTCTGTTGACAAACCCTTCTCCACCAACTCAGCTGCCATGGCCTATGATAAAAAACATGAGCGGTTGTATTACACTCCGATGGGCATCAGCCAGCTCCGTTATATCGACCTGAAGTCGGGCAAGATCTACTATTTCGAAGATGAGGCATTTGGTGTGGTGCAGCACTTCGGTGACAGCCGTAACCAGATCACCCGCATGGTCATTGCATCAGACGGCAACGGCTATGCACTGACCAATGATGCTAATCACCTGATCCGTTTTACCACCGGCAAGAATCCTGTCATCACCGACATGGGCGATGTGGCCGATGCGGATGCTGCTAAATATTCCGTTCATAGTCCTAACGGCTATGGCGGTGATATGATCGCCGATGCAGCTGGTAATTTATACCTGCTGACGGCAAACCGTAATGTCTTCAAAATAAATATTGAAACAAAAGCGGCCACTCATCTCGGCGCCATTCAGGGTTTGCCAAAAGGTTTCAGCACCAATGGAGCCATGGTGGAAGAGGGAAGCAAAGTGATCATCGCCAGTTCCGAATCCACTGCCGGTTACTATCGCTTTGATCTGAACAACCTGCAGGCTGAAAAAGTTTCCAGCAGCGCCGATGTGTTCAACGCTTCCGACCTTGCGAATGGAGTTCTTGCTTTTGACAAAAAGAAGAAAAAAGATAAACCCGATGAGGAAGTTAAAACGGAAACAACCCCTCCTGCCGGAGCAAAAACTGCCAAAGCAGATGCAAAAGAAGATCTGATAATTAAAAACGGCATTACTGTTTTCCCCAACCCCGTTACCAACGGTGTGGTAAATCTTTCTTTTGCCGATCAACCCGCAGGCAGGTACCAGGTGCAGTTGCTCGATATGTCAGGCAGGCTTATCAGTGCCAAAGAAGTAAATATCAACAGCGATGCGCAGATCGAAAAATTTAATATGCCGGAACTTTCTGTGAAGGGAAATTACCTGCTTCGTGTCAGCAGCGAACTGAACAAAGTGAATGTAACGAACAAGATCGTTGTGCAATAAAACGTCCAACTGCCAGACAGGGCTTCCGGAAGGAGGCCCTTTTTTTTGAGCTTTGTTCCCCCCTCGCAGATCCCGGTAACTATCGGAACGGCTGAGCGTGGCCTTGTATCTGCCCGGCTAATACTCTTCCTGTTTCTAAATTCAACAGTTTTGAATTTAATACTGAACCACATAAGGACATAGGGCACAATAGAATAACACATAGCTATCCCGAAATTACCGGGACAAGTTGTGAAATCTTATGTTTCTATGTGCCTATTGTGGTTCAACCCTGATATCTGCCTGCTGGTGTCTACAGACCGAAATAGTAATTTTGTGGCAAACACTTTTATATGAACTGGCCCTGGATAGCATTGATCGGGGTAGCTGCCCTGCTGTTTATCATCTTCCTGGCGAGGCTGAACAGAAAAGACCAGCAACGCTTCACCGACCAACTGAACCGTAACTACCGTAAACCCAAAGATGAGGAAGGTGATGCGGAAGTAGAGGAAGGAAGAGACAGTAAATACTAAATCAATGTAACTGCTACTTTACAGGGAACGCCTCCTGCGGTCCCGGATGCAGAGCCATGCGCTCAGTATGAAGCAGATGATAAAAATAATGAGGGTGGTATCCTCTACGAATTGCGGGTTGAAGTTTTTGCCCGTTAGTTTCAGCAGCAGGAAATGAATGTAGGAATCGGACCGGTCGTGGTAGCCCAGCGCTTCCCGCACATCCCAGTGCCAGTCGGTGCAGAGACAATAACCCCAACCATACCAGATACCCAGCACAAACCAGGAGCCCGCTGTGAGCAGCATGGTGATCAGGTGAAGCTTTCTTGTTTTTGGAAATGCCCAGCCAACGATGTTGAATAAAGTGAAGACAGTATGAAAGACAAAGAAGAATATATTGAGGAAGGGGTACCACATAATGTTTACAGTACAGCTATAAAGTTAAGAAAGGCCTTCGGTTGTCTTACCTGAACCTTGTTTCCTGGTACAGGTCATTCCATCCGGGGTTCATGCTGTTGATCAGTGCTTCTTTCTTTTTGCGGCTGCCGGCTTTGATGCGTTTTTCTTCGGTAATGGCTTCGATAATTGTATCAAACCAGCAGTAGTAGACCAGTTTTACGCAATTGTATTTAGCAGAGAAACTTTGTGGATAGTATTTTTCTTTGTGCTGTGCCACCCGTGCGGGAAGGTTGGAGCTGACACCGGTGTAGAGTGTTGTATGGTTGAGGCTGCACATGATATAAACATATCCGCCCATGGTTTTGGGGTTTTGCCACAATTTAGTTTGCGTCGGGTTGCAAACAGCATTGGATACAACAGAACTTTCCGGTGCAACCCTCGCAATGACGGAGACTCCGGGGGGATGGGGGCCGGTCAAAGCCGCGGGGTCTCCGGGGGATGGGGGCCGGCCAACTTCTCGTGAACTTCGTCATTGCGAAGGCTGCCAGAAAAAATCAATAAGACCCCAATGCTGATGGCAGCCTGACGCAATCTGAACCCTGTTCCAACTCAGGCCGCACATAATTTCGGAGTTTTGCTAGAATTTAGTTTGCGTCAGGTTGCGATCAGCATTGGATACAACAGAACTTTCCGGTGCAACCCTCGCAATGACGGAGACTCCGGGGGGATGGGGGCTGGTCAAAGTCACGGAATCTCCGCCCTCCAACGGTTGCAAACAGCAGTGAATACAACAGAACTTTCCGGTGCAACCCTCGCAATGACGGAGACTCCGCGAAGACGGGACCTGGTCAAAGTCACGGGGTCTCCGGGGGGATGGGGGCCGGCCAACTTCTCGTGAACTTCGTCATTGCGAAGGCTGCCAGAAAAAATCAATAAGACCCCAATGCTGATGGCAGCCTGACGCAAT
>JANNUI010000368.1:0-3614 GCA_031395125.1 Chitinophagaceae bacterium
TACTCAACTTTTTCAACTACTCCGATACGTTCAAATTTCACTTATTGCTGTTTTCTTTATCGTTGAACCCCTACGGGGTTCTGAATACATTCGACATTTTTATTTCCCCGGATTTCATCCGGGGCTACCAATATTTCGCCCCTACGGGGCTGCTAACTAAAGCACAACGCTTCATCACTGTTTACAAACCAAAGAACAAGTTTCAAATAATAAGAATCCCATAAAGCCCCTCCTTCGGAGGGGTTTGGGGAGGCTCTATTTCTTCAATAACAACAACACCGCCGCTGTAATGATCATATTCACCAGGGCCAGCGGTATCAGTTTCTTCCAGCCCAGGTTCATCAGCTGGTCATAACGAAAACGGGGGATCGTCCACCGGATCCATAAAAACACAAATAGACAGAAAGATATTTTAGCCATTATTACACCAAAACTGATGACTGTCATCCAGAAAGAACTCAACCCCCATGATGTTTCGTTTACAAAAGGAATATCATAACCACCAAAATATAAGGTCACCATCACCGCACTGCTGATAAACATGTTAATGTATTCCGCAAACAGGTAAAAGCCAAGTTTCATAGATGAATATTCCTGGTGATAACCAAAGTTCAGTTCGTTTTCAGCTTCGGGTAAGTCAAATGGTGTACGGTTACACTCCGCCAGGGCACACACAAAGAAGATGATAAAACCAAGCGGCTGGTAAATGATATGCCAGCCGTTTTCCACCTGGTTGGCAACGATCTCACTCATCTTTAATGAACCGGTCATAAACAGTACCGCTATCAATGCCAATCCCATGGGTAATTCGTAAGATACCATCTGCGATGCACCCCGGATGGCTGCTATCAGTGAAAACTTGTTATTGGATGCCCAACCGCCGATCATAATGCCATACACACCTACACTCACAACACTGAACACAAATAATATCCCCATGTCCACATCAGCCACCTGCATCGGAATTAGACTGCCCCCCTTCGTAACAAAAGGCGCTGCCCATGGAATAACTGTACTGGTGATCAGTGCCGTTATCATCGCCAGTGCGGGACCCAGGATAAACAAGAATTTATTTGATGCTAAAGGAATGATTTCTTCCTTGAAAAATAATTTTCCACCATCGGCCAGTGGTTGAAAGATACCGAATGGTCCCGCCCGGTTGGGCCCACGACGGTCCTGCAGCCAGGCTGCTACTTTTCTTTCTGCATACGTGGTGTACATCGCAATAAAGAATGATAACCCAACAATGCAGGATATCAGGATTCCTTTTTCCAGGATCAACCACCAGTCTATTACTAATAAGGTCATGTTTCTCTATAGTTAGTTGTCAATGGTCAATGGTGAAAAGTGAATTTGAATCATTCACCATTGACCATTCACTATTCACTTTTTTCAAACGTTTTACTCGTTACGGGTCCTGGTAGCAAAGCTATTTCCACGCTGTTCACATCACTGACATCATGAATATCCATCAGCAATTTCGGATCTCTGCCTCCCATTACATCAGCAATCGTTTCTTTTGGCATTGTTAACCCCGGATATTTATTTTGTGCAATCACTGAATGACGATTAATATTAGTTGAGCCTTCAATCACCCAATCACTGGCTTTCTTTTTATCAAACCGGCAGGTGTTGCATATCCAGCCGGGCTTGCCCTCATAGCTCTGCACTTCACCCCATTCATCCTTCCTGGCTGTTACTCTCAGTACATCATCACCCCGCTGCCACAGCGTTACTTTGCCGCAGCATTTGTCACAATCTCTGTGTGCATCCACGGGTTTGGTAAACCATACACGGTTCTTAAACCGGAATGTCTTATCCGTTAATGCCCCCACCGGGCACACATCGATCATGTTTCCGCTGAAATCATTATCAATGGCTTTGGAAATATACGTGGAGATCTCTGAATGCTCGCCCCTGTCCAGCACTCCATGCACCCGGCTGTCGGTGAGCTGGTCGGCTACATAAGTGCAACGGTAACAAAGGATGCATCTTGTCATATGCAGCTGTATATACGGCCCTATATCCTCCTTCTCAAAAGTCCTTCTCGTGAATTCGTAACGGGTGCCTTCCTTACCATGATTATAAGCGAGGTCCTGCAGATCACATTCCCCTGCCTGGTCACATATCGGGCAATCCAGGGGGTGATTGATCAATAAAAATTCGACCACCCCGTTCCTTGCATACATTACCCTTTCACTGGTAATGTTTTTTACAATCATGCCATCCATTACATTGGTTCGGCAGCTTGCCACCAGTTTCGGCATGGGTCTTGGGTCAGCGGCAGAACCAGCTGCCACTTCTACCAGGCAGGTACGGCATTTACCACCACTGCCCTGCAACTTGCTGTAATAGCACATGGCAGGGGGTGTAACATCACCGCCTATTTTACGGGCAGCATTTAATATAGTCGTACCCGGCACCACTTCGATAGTAATATTATCGATAGTGACCTTGAAATTAGCAGGTGCTTCTTTTTTTACTTCGTCAGCCATATTATTTCACGCAAAGACGCCAAGGATTTCGCCAAGACGCAAAGTTTATAAATTGTTTACAATTCTGTGTATTCCGTTTTTAATCAGAGGGACATTGAAGTTTATCAATAACCCCAATTTCAAATTTGTCAATCTCAGATAAGTCAGCAATTGCTTGTAATGAACTTCTGCTAACACTTCAATTGACTTAAACTCAAGAATCAATTTGTTTCCTACAATTATATCCGGAACAAAACCAATCCCCATATCAACTCCCTCATGAATTACTTTTATTCCCTCTTGTCTCTTTATAACAATTCCCGTTTTATTCCATTCGTAATAAAAAATCTCTTCATAAACACTCTCAAACAATCCAGCCCCATACTGACTATGAATCTTAAAACAAATGTCAACCGCAATTTTTGATAACTCATTCTCTGTCATACTCTGCGACTTTGCGTTTTTACTTTGCCGTCTTTGCGTGAAACCTTACGCTGTTGTCGGCACATGAATCGGGTCTGCATATCCAGCGAGACCATAATTCCTTCTCAAACAATCCTCCGGGTTAGTGATATGCCATTCAAACTCATCCCTGAAATGCCGTATCGCTGCCGCCACGGGCCATGCTGCCGCATCACCCAGCGGGCAGATCGTATTCCCTTCGATCTTCCGCTGTATATCCCAGAGCAGATCAATATCACTCATCTTACCCTTCCCGTTCTCTATGTTCAGCAATATTTTTTCCATCCATCCTGTTCCTTCCCGGCAGGGCGAACATTGTCCGCAGCTTTCATGGCGGTAGAACCTTGCCAGTGTGTAAGTATGCTTTACCACGCACTGAGTGTCATCCAGAACAATAAAGCCGCCGGAACCCATCATCGACCCTGTTGTAAAACCACCATCCGCCAAACTTTCGTAGGTCATCATCCGCTTCTCCCCTTTCGCTGTCGTCAATAAAAGGTTAGCCGGTAAAACAGGAACAGAGGAACCACCCGGAATACAGGCTTTCAGTTTTCTTCCGTTGGCAATACCACCGCAATATTCATCACTGTAAATAAATTCTTCTACGGAAATGGTCATGTCAATTTCATACACGCCCTGCTTTTTGATATTGCCACAAGCGGAGATCAGTTTGGTCCC
>JANNUI010000407.1:0-2078 GCA_031395125.1 Chitinophagaceae bacterium
AAACTCAAACAATGGTTCGAGTAACTGCGAACCTTTCACCGTTGCTTTGTTTACTCTTGTCCGGTCAATATCCGGTAACGACATGAAGAAATCCCAGTTTTTCTTTTCAGTTTCCATCAATGGCATCACATCCATCATATCAATGGCTTTGTGGCCGGGTTGGGCTTTGCTTTCAATCGGGCAGATCTCCGTACAGATTTTGCAACCGGTACAATCTTCTACTGCTACCTGTAAAGTATAAGCTTCTTTGTCTTTGAAAAATTCTTTGCCCACCGGATCAACATGTTTGAAAAATGCAGGTGCATCAGACAGAAACTCCCGGTCATATACTTTCACCCGGATCGCAGCATGCGGACAAACAAAATAACATTTACCACATTGTGAACACAGTTCTGGATCCCACACAGGTACCTGCTCAGCAATATTCCTTTTCTCCCACCTGGTAGTGCCGGATGGATAGGTACCATCCACGGGGAATGCACTTACCGGGAGGTTATCACCTTCGCCGGCGATTATTTTTGCCAGTACGTTCCGCACAAATTCAGGCGCATCACCACTAATGGGTGGTTCAATTTCCCTGTCGCCTGTTTTGTATTCTGAATAATTGATACGGAAAAGATTTTCCAGTGTCTGGTCAACTGCCCGGAAGTTTTTCTGTACCACTTCCTCTCCTTTGCGGCCATAGGTCTTCCGGATAGCATCCTTAATGTACCGGACAGCGTCCTCCTTCGGCATTACATAAGAAATGGCAAAGAAACAGGTTTGTAAAATTGCATTGATCCTGGAACCCATTCCTGTTTCCTTCGCTACTTTGGAGGCATTGATAACATAGAACTTCAGGTCCTTCTCAATGATCTCCTCCTGTATCTTTTTTGGCAACTGCTGCCATACTTCTTCTGCAGGGTAAGGTGTATTCAGCAGGAATACAGCTCCTTCCTCCGCGTCTTTCAGCACATCATATTTTTTCAGGTAATTGAAATGATGACAGGCAATAAAATTGGCTGAATTGATAAGATAGGTGGAGCGGATGGGATGGTCACTGAAACGCAGATGCGAGACAGTCAGTGAGCCGGACTTTTTGGAATCATATACAAAATAGCCCTGTACAAAATTATCCGTCACTTCCCCGATGATCTTAATGGTATTCTTATTGGCACTCACGGTGCCGTCAGCACCCAAACCGAAAAAAAGTCCGCGGAACAAATGCTGCTGCTCCAGCGAAAATTCTTTTTCCCATTCCAAACTGGTATGAGTCACATCATCGTCAATACCAATTGTAAAACTATTTTTTGGTGCAGTCTTTTTCAACTCATCAAATACTGCTTTGGCCATACCTGCGTTGAACTCTTTTGATGCCAGTCCATAGCGGCCGCCAATTACTTTGGGCATTTCATTCTTCCATGATGTATGCAATGAAGTGATAACATCCATATACAGCGGTTCCCCGATAGCACCGGGTTCTTTACAACGGTCCAGCACTGCAATTTTTTGCACGGTAGCTGGAATTGCTTCAATAAAATGTTTTACCGAGAAAGGCCGGAACAAATGCACATTCAGGTAACCTACTTTCTCTCCTTTTTCATTTAAATAATCTGTCACCTCATGCACAGGTCCATAACCCGAACCCATAATGATGATGATCCGTTCTGCTTCAGGGTGGCCATAATATTCAAACAGTTTATAAGAACGGCCGGTGAGTTGTTCAAATTTTTTCATGGTCTCTTCGACTATTTCCGGCACTTGGTTGTAATAACGGTTGCAGGCTTCCCGGCTCTGGAAGAACACATCCGGGTTCTGAGCAGTACCACGAACAAGCGGGTGGTCGGGGTTCAATGCCCGGTGACGGTGTTCATTTACAGCCTGCTCATCCATCATTTTGCGGATAATATCTTCGGGGATCACTGTTACCTGGTTCAGTTCATGCGAGGTCCGGAACCCATCAAAGATGTTAAGGAACGGGATCCTGGCTTTCAATGTTGCCGAATGGGCGATCATGGCCATATCCATCGCCTCCTGGGGATTGCTTCCAAATAACTGGGCAAAACCTGTGGATCTTGTAGCCATCACATCACTATGAT
>JANNUI010000410.1:0-9208 GCA_031395125.1 Chitinophagaceae bacterium
TAGTATGGGAAAATGATGTGGTGAATGTAAATGCCCGTTTCGAGCAGGATAGCAATAAGATGAATGCCGAATACAATAACAAAGGTATCTGGAAGAGGACACTGAAAGAATGGGCCTACGACAAACTGCCGGACGATATAAAAGACGGGTTCTCCAAAAGTAAGTATGCAGGCAAACAGGTGCTGGATGTAAAAATGCTGTACCTCCCCGGCTATGTCATTCAATACCGGCTGAAAGTGGCCAAAAACGATGTAGAGAGGAAATTTCTTTTTTTTAATACTTCAGGAAGACTATTAAGAACTGCTGTAGCTATTGAGTAATATACCATTTACTCAACTAAAATGAAATGACAGGTGATATGGCCCGGGCCGCCGGTCAATTTATCAGTACCATTCAAGAATAACATCAATTGGTTTTCTTTTCAGCTCCGGCACCCAGCATACACCAGCAGGATAACCAACAGGGATCAGTAAAAACGGCTTTTCATTTTCAGGACGCTTCAGTACGGCAGACAAAAAATTCATAGGGGACGGGGTATGAGTAAGTGCAGCCAGACCTGCGTGATGAACAGCTGCCAGCAAAAAACCACAGGCAATGCCGCAGCTTTCTGTTACATAATAATTCTGGTGTTTGTACAAAGTCTGACCGCCTGCCCCGATTTTTCGGGGGTCTCCGTCTGACTTTGTTTCTGATTCATAACTTCTTTTAAAGACCACAATAAGATAAGGGGCAGTTTCCAGGAATTCTTTCCGCCAGTCTGTCTGTAAAGGCCGCAGGTCATTCAACCATTCTTCCGGCATCCTTCCGTTATAGCTTTCATGTTCTTCCTTTTCTGCTTCCTGCCGTATTTGTTTTTTGATGAAGGGGTCGCTTACAACGCAAAAGGTCCAGGGTTGCTTATGTGCCCCGCTGGGCGCCGTGGAGGCCGTGCGTATGATGTTTTCAATCACCTCCCGGGGAACAGGTTTATCAGAAAAATCCCGGACGGTTCTTCTTGCATCCATCCAATGATAAAATTCAGCGCTCCGGGTTTTCATTTCTCCGGGGTCAAAAGTTGGTTTTGAATACGAAATGAACGGATAACCGTCAATCAATTTTGTTTTTACCATAACAGCGGTTTACCGAAATTTACCACTTCAAATAATAAAACATGAGGAAAGCTTTGATTTTATCTTTTATCCTGTTATCCCTGCTTGTGGCCGATGCACAACCCGACCGCTGGCAGCAGCGGGTGAAGTACACGATGAGTATTGACATGAATGTGCAGACCAACCGGTTTTCCGGCAAACAAAAGCTGGAATACTGGAACAATTCACCGGACACCCTGACAAGGGTTTTCTATCATCTTTACTTTAATGCCTTTCAGCCGGGCAGTATGATGGATACCCGGAGCCTCAGGCAGGGTTCGGTAACTGGCGCCGGTGCCCGTCCCGACTGGGACCAGCGGGTGAAAGACCGCATAGGGAACCTGAAACCCGATGAGATCGGCTATCAGAAGATCCTTTCACTGAAAATGAACGGACGTCCCCAGTCTTTTAAAATGCTGGAGACGATCCTGGAAGTAAAATTGGATAAGCCCATTCTTCCCAAATCAAAAGTGGTGTTTGACATGGACTTCGAAGCGCAGGTACCCCTGCAGGTCCGCCGCAGCGGAAGGGACAATCCCACCTCCAAAGTCCGCTACTCAATGACGCAGTGGTATCCCAAACTGTGCGAATATGACTATGAAGGCTGGCACCCTACTCCCTATGTGGGCCGGGAGTTCTATGGGGTGTGGGGTGATTTTGATGTGAATATCTCAATTGACAAGAGATATATCCTTGGCGGAACAGGTTATTTACAAAACCCTAACCAAATCGGTTATGGTTATGAGAATGCCGGCGCCAAAGTGAACAGGCCGGCAGGAGAAAAATTGACCTGGCGTTTCATTGCCCCCAATGTGCATGACTTTGCCTGGGTAGCTGATCCGGACTTTATTCATAAGAGTAAGAAAGTAAGGGATAGCCTCACCCTTCATCTTTTATACAAACCCACTAACCATACTGCGGCCGAATGGGAGAAAGTACTGGCCGATGCTGAAAAAGCATTGCCTTTCATCGAAAAATATTTTGGCGCTTATCCCTACAAGCAATTCTCTTTTATTCATGGTGGTGATGGCGGAATGGAATACCCGATGGCAACCCTATGCATCGGTCCAGGCGCCTGGCTGCATGAATGGCTGCACAACTGGTATTACGGAGTGCTGGGCACCAACGAATCCCTTTATGGCTGGATGGATGAAGGCTTTACCACTTATGCAGAAGACAGGGTACAGGCATTCCTGGAAAATAATAACGGCTTTGCCTACGAAGGCACCTACCGTGGTTATGTGTCCCTGGCAAAAAGCGGAAAAGAAGAACCGCTTAGCACCCATGCCGATCATTTTAACCTGAATTCAGCATACGGAGCGGCGGTTTATTCTAAAGGGGGAGTGTTTATGGAGCAGCTGGGTTATATTGCCGGTGCACCGGTAAGGGATATGATATTGCTGGAGTATTACAGGCAGTGGCGCTTCAAACATCCCAATGCGAATGACTTTATTCGCATCGCAGAGAAAGTGAGCAATATGAAACTGGACTGGTATAAGGAATACTGGATAAACTCCACCAAGACCATTGATTACAGCATTGACAGCCTCTGGGAAGAGGGGGGCAAAACAAAAGTACGTATCAGCCGCATTGGCCTGATGCCGATGCCCATTGATGTGCAGATCAGTTTCAGGAATGGAGATAAAGAACTTCATTATATTCCGCTGAACCTGATGTATGGAGAAAAACCTGTGGAGGAAGTTGCCATCCCACGAAAAGGTTATGAGGCCTGGAAATGGACCCACAGCACTTATATAATTGAAACAAGCCGGAAACTGGCAGATTTTTCAACAGTAGAAATTGATCCTTCCCTTCGCATGGCCGACATTGAGAGGAAAAACAATAAGCTTGAACTAAAATGGTGATAATGAAAAACCCCGACAGTAATCGTCGGGGCTTTTCGTTGACGGTTTTCAATCAAGGCCCCTCTGTTTGCTTGCCTGCCAGTACTGAGCGGAGCCGAAGTATCGGGCAGTCGGATCTAAGGTTAACGGTTAATGGTCAGGGGTATTTAATAAACCTGATTGATATCTCAAAAATAGGTTGATGAACAACTGCTGACAATACCACTTTCGTGGTATTTTTTGGACAATATGAGGTGATCCGCCAGCAAAAAACCGCAAAACCTATCTTCCGTAAAACTTGTTGACAGCGGCCACCCGGTTGGTTACATGCAGCTTTTCATAAATATGATACACATGCTTGCGGACGGTTTCAGGACTCAGAAATATCTGGGAGGCGATCTCTTTATACATCAGTCCCTTTGAAAGCAGTTCGAGGATCTCTTTCTCCCGGTTGGTCAGTACATCCAGCTCTTCTGTTCCGGGTTCCTCCCTTGCCTTTTGCTGGAAAGCGGCTACTACCTTACGGGCAATCTGGCTGCTCATAGGGGCCCCGCCTTCGTACAACTCACGGATAGCTTCCAGCATGCGGGAAGGGTCGGTTTTCTTTAATATATAACCGCTGGCTCCTGCACTCAGGGCTTCAAATATCTTTTCATTTTCCTCATACACGGTACACATCATGAAATTAGTGCCGGCTATGCGGGGCTTCAGTGTCCGCACTACATCTATCCCGCTTTCTGCGCTGCCAAGATTGATGTCCATCAGCACCACATCCGGGCGCAGCAGGGGCAGCTGGCTCATTGCATCTTCAGCGGTACCAATAGTGCCGATGCATTTGTAACCTTCCGACATGGTGATGATCTCTTCCAGCGCATTGCGCAGTTCCCGGTTATCATCAACAATGCAAACGGAGATTTCCCTCATATGGTAAAGTTCAGGCCTGAAGGTATGCAAGGCAATACCACAAACAGGTATTTTTCACCGGGGCACAAACAATAAGTATTTCTCATTAAAAAAGTCTTCTGAAAATAGTTCCCTCAGCTCCATGATGCGGGGCCGTGTACCGCTTTCCTGAATTTCCCTGGCCAAGTCACCCCCTTTAAGACAAATCAGACCCGGGGAGGTGTAGTTTGGATTTGTTTCTTCCTCTTTGGTGCTTATTTGGTTCTTGGTTCTTGGTTCTTGTTTTTTTATTTTAAGCAGGGGTTTAGCCCATTTCCAAAGCTCTTTTAGCGGGGCCACTGCCCTGGAAACGGCAAAATCGAATTTTCTTCCCTTTATCTCTTCCGCCCGGATATGTTGTGTGGTTACATTTTTTAAACCAATGCCTGCTGCTATCGAATCCACCACTTTCAGTTTTTTGGCTATGCTGTCAACGAGATGAAACTTTACTTCCGGGAAAAAAATGGCCAGGGGGATCCCGGGAAACCCACCGCCTGTTCCGATATCAATTATTTCGGAGCCGGGCTGAAACCCGATAGCTATCGGGTCAAAAGCAGCAGCAATGCCCAGGGAATGCAATACATGTCTTTCATACAGGCTGTCTATATCCTTGCGGGAAATGACATTGATCTTTTCATTCCACTCCTTATATAACCCCTCAAGCTGCCGGAACTGCTCCATTTGCGTATCTGTAAAATCAGAGAAGTATTTGAGGAGGATGTCCATAGCTGGAATCGATTGCTCCCTCTACATTTATGGAGAGGGCGGGGGTGAGGCTACCATTTGTTCTGCGGCCTGCGCCACAATGCCGGGGCAAAGATGATATAATAGAAGAACATCCACATATCCAGGACAATGAACCAGGGCCAGAGATCTTTTTCTCCCATCTTATTCATGGACCTCCATAAAACAAATGCCTGCAAAAGAAGACGGGCACCAAAAACGGCGAGTGTAAACCTCCAGTCGTAAAACAAAATTGTGGCAGCCAGCAGGGGATAATAGATGAACTGCGTGGCGAAGTACAGACCAAGCAGGAACTTATGTTTTGGCTTATAGTATTTGGCGGTTGTGTAATGTCTTGATTTCTGCCGCAGCCATCCCTTCCAGGATGTTTTGGGTATGGAACGGGTGATGGCATCCGGATCGATCACCACCGCCGTGTTGTCTTTCGTGGCCACTTTATTGATAAAGAGATCGTCATCCCCGCTGGGAATATGATTGATAAAGGAAAACCCCTTGTTCCGCAGGAACAAATCTTTCCGGTACGATAAATTCCTTCCGACACCCATGTACGGCATGCCGGCCAGTGCATAGGATAGATATTGCAGCGCCGTATGAAAAGTTTCAAAACGGATGAGCTTGTTCAGCAGCCCTTTCTTTTTGTGATAAGCGCCATAGCCCAGCACTATTTCAATTCCGTCGTCATACCCATCCTGCATTTTTTGTATCCAGTGTTCGCTGGCAGGCACACAGTCGGCATCGGTCAGCAGCAGCACTTCATGTTCAGCCTCCCGGATGCCGATGGAGAGGGGGTATTTTTTCCCGGAGATCAGTTTGGCTTCCTGCGTCAGTTCCACCGGGTTCAGTGACTTGAACGTTTTTTTCAGCTCCTGCAAAATGTATTTGGAATCATCTACCGAGTTATCATTCACCACCACCACCTCATGACTGCTGCTGTACTGCTGCACCAGCACTCCCGGCAGGTTGCGGGCCAGGTTCTCATCCTCATCCCGTGCACAAATGACAACGGAGACCGGGTGCTGCTGCGATTTTGTTTTATTCTTCTGTTTGAAAAACCCCACCCTTGAAAAAAAGAAGGCATAGTAGAAGACCTGCACGATGGTGACGGCAATAAAAGTATAAAAGAGAAGGGCTTCCCAGTTAGTCGGTGGCATGGCAGCGAAGGTAAACGCCAATGGGCAATGGGCAATAGGCAATAGTTAAAACCTTTCCACAGCGCCGTTTGCCTATTGTCTATTCTTTATCTTGCGGCGATGGCCGCTCTACAATTCCAACTACAACATTCGGACAACAACTCCAAAGCAAGAGCAGGAAAGATCAACACCGATCATGGTGAAATTCTCACCCCCATCTTCATGCCCGTCGGTACAGCAGGTAGTGTGAAAGCAGTAACACAGCAGCAATTACTGAATGATGTAAAAGCACAGATCATTCTCGGGAATACTTACCATCTATATCTGCGGCCTGGATTAGAAGTGCTGGAAAAAGCAGGAGGACTGCACCATTTTAATGGATGGCATAAGCCAATACTTACCGACAGCGGGGGATACCAGGTTTTTTCACTGGCGGGTACAAGAAAAATTAAAGAAGAAGGCGTCACTTTTCAATCACATATTAATGGGAGCAAACATCTTTTCACCCCGGAGAATGTAATTGACATCCAGCGTACCATCGGAGGCGATATCATCATGGCATTTGATGAATGCCCGCCCGGCGGCAGCGACCGGAAGTATGCACAAAAAAGTATGGAACTTACGCATCGCTGGCTTGACAGGTGTGTGGATCGTTTTGAAAATACCCGGGAAAAATACGGCTTTACACAAAATCTTTTTCCTATTGTGCAGGGAGGAACATTCAAAGACCTGCGCCGGCAATCCTGCGAATATATTGCTTCAAAGAATGCAACCGGTAATGCCATTGGCGGACTGAGTGTGGGGGAACCGGAACCCACCATGTACGAAATATGTGAATGGTGCTGCGATCATCTGCCCAAAGAAAAACCCAGGTACCTGATGGGAGTTGGCAGCCCCTGGAATATCCTGGAATGTATCGGTCTGGGAGTGGATATGTTTGACTGTGTGATGCCCACCCGAAACGGGCGGAATGCCATGCTTTTTACCAGCAATGGGGTCATCAATATTGACAACAAAAAATGGGAGCATGATTTCTCACCCATTGATGAGGGACTGGATTGTGAAGCCAGTAACTTTTACAGCAAGGCCTATCTCCGTCACCTGATGAAAGCGAAAGAGTTTTTAGGTTATACTATTGCCAGTATCCACAACCTGGCTTTTTACAGGTGGCTGGTGGATGAGGCCAGGCAACATATACAGGCTGGTGATTTTGCCGCCTGGAAAAAGGAAATAACAGCCCGGTTGCAAACACGGTTGTAACATTGATCCCCCTTTATCTTTACTAAAAGTTGAACCACATAGACATATAGTACACATAGAAAAAACACATAGGAAGAGCTATGTGTAGCCTATGTACCCCTGCCTGCCGGCAGGCAGGTATGCTCCTATCCCGCATAAGCGGGACAAGTTCTGGTTCAAATTATCACGGAGCTATAAATTTTCAGCGCAACTCTTCTTTCCGGAAGTATTTCTTAAAATAATAATGATAAGTGTTGTTGGTGCCATCCAGTACAGGAAAAGCATTCACTAGTGTCCAGCCCTGCGAGCCCAGGTAGTTAAGGGCATCCACAATGGTGTTGAACTTTTTCAGCCTGCCTGTTTCCTCATCCCGCATACGGTTATCGGTAAACAGCTTTCTTTCATCGCCAAAATCAACATCAATACTTACTTTGTTCGATAAAAGCCGGTTAAATGCGATCAGCCGGCAGTATTGTTCCACTTTGGTGCTGTCTTGTGCAAAGGCACTTAAAGAGCCGGTGAGTAAAACCAGGAGCATAATTTTTTTCATATTCAATTTTTTTAGTGGTAAGAAACCTGCCGCAAAGGTCAGACCGGAATGCCATACCCGGTGATGATAAAATGTTAAGATACAGGAACAGAAATAGACCGGCTTTCACATTTTGTTCCCCGATAATTGTTTTCCTTTGCAGGCGATGCTCAAGCTCGACTGGTACATATTCAAAAAGCTGTTCGTTACTTTTTTCTTCTGCCTTTTATTGTTCACCGTGGTGGCAGTGGCCGTTGACAGCAGTGAGAAGTCGGATGACTTTGTAAAAGCCAAACTGGGCACCATGGGTATCATCAAAAACTACTACCTGGGTTTTGTGCCCTGGATATGGAGCCTGCTTTTTCCCTTGTTTGTTTTCATCGCCGTCATCTTCTTTACCAGTAAGATGGCCACCGGGTCTGAGATCATTGCCATACTTGCAAGCGGCACCAGTTACAACCGGTTTCTCAGGCCTTACCTGGTCGGCGGCCTGATGCTGGCTGGCCTGCTGTGGACCGGCAGCCGTTACTGGATACCCAAGGCTGTTTCCATCCGCAGTAATTTCCAGAGCACTTATATTGATAAAAGCGACCCTTCCAAGAACCAGCAGTCCGGTACCTGCTACGATTGCTTTTACCTGCGGATCGACAGCAATACTTTTGTCGGCATCAAAAATTTTGACACCAGCAGCAAAACGGCCAGAGGGTTCTTTATGGAAAAGGTAAAGGATAATAGAGTGATCTATAACCTGCGGGCTGAAACGATAAAATGGGATACTGCCGTTAAAAAATGGCAGTTGCTGAATGTTGCGGAAAGAAATGTTGACAGCATGGGGGAGCGGCTTACCTTCCACCCTAAGATGACCATCAGCCTGCCCATGAAGCCAGATGAGCTGCGCAAGGATTATTACATCAAAGACAAACTCACCACACCGCAGTTGGTGGCCTTTATCCGGCGGGAAGAAGCGAGAGGAACTGAGGGGCTGAACGTACTGAAAGTGGAACGTTACCGCCGCACCGCCACACCGGCTTCTGTGTTGCTGCTCACTTTTATCGGGGCCGTTATCGCCAGCCGGAGGACCCGGGGCGGCAGCGGCATGCATATAGCCTTCGGCATTGTGATAGCTGCGCTGTTTATCCTGTCCGACCGCTTCTCCACCGTGTTTGCCACCAAAGGAAATTTTCCGCCCTTTATCGCTGCCTGGCTTCCCAATATCGTTTTTGCCGGGGTAGCTTTCTGGCTGTACCGGAAGACGCCGAAATGATGCTGAAATGATGTTGAATTTATTTTAAATGCTAAATAAAGACAGTTGCTGGTTTTGTTATTTAAAATCTAACATCTGACATCCAACATTTCTCAGTCGTATTTCAGTAATTTTGACCTCCTTCTAAAACGGGCATTATGGGAATAATAAAAGACCGGTTCAAAGCCAAAGCTGAAAAGGTGGCCGCAGAGATAAAAGACCTGCTGAAAGAGCATGGCAACAAAGTAATTGGTGAAGTGCAACTGTCACAAGTGTACCAGGGAATGCGGGGTATTACCGGTCTTATTACCGAAACATCTTTGCTCGATGCGCAGGAAGGTATCCGCTTCCGTGGTTATTCCATTCCTGAATTAAGAGAAAAATTAGCCAAAGCTCCCGATGGTTCGGAG
>JANNUI010000413.1:0-9794 GCA_031395125.1 Chitinophagaceae bacterium
CAACTATTTTTGGGATCAGGATCTTAAAATCAGGGTGCTTTTGTTTCCACAAGGGCCAGCTTTTGTAATCATTCTCCAGGTAGATCAGCAAAACATTTTTATTATTCAGTTGCTGCCGTATGAATTTTGTTTGTGCCCGGATATGCTGGATATCAAAATGCCAGTCATCGCCGGGGCTCATTTTTTTTCCCATTGTTTGCAGGGTGGTATTACCGTTGGGCAAGGCATAGAAAATTATCAGCGTTTCTTTATGTTGCCTGTAGCGGGCGGGACGGTCAATGGTCACTTTAATATCCCCGTGCATGTAAAAAGAATCAATCCCAGACTGCTGACCCCTGGCTGAAGAAAAATTAATCAGAAGAAAGATTATAGTAAAAACCCGAAGCATATGGCTACTGAAGCTGTTTTTAATTCCCCAATTTATTAATTATAGTAGTTTTCCGATTTGCTGATACTAATTTCAGGTTTATTTTTGCATCATCCTCATTTTATCTCCTATCCTTTCTGAATTTCCGCATACCCATTCCTGGAAAACCTGATTACGAAAACTGTTTGAAAACTAAAAAATCAGGTTATGAAAAAAATTCGACTCATGATGGAAAGCGAAGATGTGCAGGCCCGTCTCTTTATTGCCGGGTTTGTAATAATGTTTGCCCTGCTGTTCATCTTCTTTTTCTGAAAAACGAGCCGGGTGGTATGCTGACGGGTTCAATTTCCCCCAATATGCTGCCTGGCCTTTTGTAACACATCCTCCGCTGCTATTCTTTCCATGCACTTAAAGTGCCCCAGCGGGCATTTGTCAAAACCGATCTTGCTGCAGGGGCGGCACCAGAGTTTGTTCACCTGCATAATACCAGTGTCACGGTTTTGAACCGTGGCACGGGTAACATCGCCGAAATAAGGCGTCATACCGAATGCAGGAACCGTATTTCCCCAGAGGGAGATGATGGGCTTTTTATAAGCCGCTGCAATATGCATCAGCCCGGTATCATGGGTGATGACGAGTTTTGCTTTTTTTACCAGGTCGGCGCTTTCGTTGAGGCTGAATTTACCGCAGGCATTATAAACTTTTACCGTGTCCACTGCGGCAATCTCATCTCCCCTCACCCGGTCTTCAGATCCACCCAGTAAAATAATGGGGTGCTGCAGGTTTTTACAGAATTCTTTCCATTTATTCACCGGCCATCTTTTGGTGCTATGTGCTGCGCCAATCACACCGGCAATATACCCGGCATGATGTGATGCAGGTATATCTTCCTTTTTTGTTTCCTCTTTCTCATTAATAAAATAGTCAAGCCCCTGCCCGTCATTCTTAACACCGAATGACTCCACTGTTTTCATGTACCGGTCCACAATATGAACCTTTGGCAGCATATTTATCTTAAAGGCTGTATAGAAATATTTTTGAATGTTCAGTTTGTAAAACGAAAATGATTTTTTCTTCCCACCGGGTCCTGCCCACGGGGCTCTGTGAGCGGACAGCGCCCTTTTCAGCCGCAGGGTTTTGGCATTATGGTGCAGGTCAATGATATAATCGTATTCCTCCGTTTTTAATTCCTCTATCATAAGCTCCCAGCTATGGGCCAGCACATGTATCTTATCCAGGTAAGGATTATGCTCCACCACCGGGCGGAATTTATCTTTTACCAGGAAATGTACTTCGGCATCCGGTACTTGCTGTTTCAGGCAGCGGATAACGGGTGTGGTGAGTACAATATCACCGATGGAGGAAAACCGTATGATGAGAAACTTTGGCCCCCCCCGCCCCCTAAAGGGGGAGCCAGGGGCAGTCTGACTATTGGGAAAATTTTCTTGCAAGGAAGATGATTTGTAAATCAAAAATTTAATGCTCTACAAAGTTCAGGTCTTTATTAAAGGTTTCCTCGAGGAATAGTGCCGCTACCACTGTTATGACCATGATAATGATCGCAGCGATCCAGCCCCCGGTATAATAATCGGTCAGGTTGCGCAATCCATTGAAGAGCGGAAAAATTAAGATCGTCAGCATACCCCTTACCATATTGGGAATAGTGGTAGCAGCGGTGGCTCTCAGGTTAGTACCAAATTGTTCTGCTCCCATCGTAATAAATATGGCCCAGAAACCGGTTCCAAAGCCCAGCCCGGCGCAGATCCAGTACATGGATGCTGCGGTGCCGTTCCATTGTGCCGTAAAGAACAATACCATGAAAACGGCCGTGATCAGGTAAAAGATATACAAGGCTTTTTTCCGGCTCTTCAGCCACTGGCTTACAAACCCGATCAGGATATCACCAATGGCAATAGCTGCATACGCATACATGATCGCTTTCCCCGGGTCGATCTTCTCTTTGATGTTCATCCATTTCCCGAATTCACTTGAAAAAGAAACCAATACCCCTATCACAAACCAGGTGGGTAACCCGATGAGAATGCTCAGGATATATCTTTTCAATCTGTCCTTATTGGT
Organism: Chitinophagaceae bacterium; assembly: GCA_031395125.1. GTDB lineage: Bacteria > Bacteroidota > Bacteroidia > Chitinophagales > Chitinophagaceae > JJ008. Next base: position 2,447 of record JANNUI010000413.1, read on the forward strand.
GAAAAGCATAAAGAAATTTCCCCGCTGCACATCCATCTTTTTTACCTCATGAAACATGCCCGATTCAAAAACAGAGATACGGAGGATCAACAATAATAAACCCAGGCCCCCGCCAATGAAGTAACAGGTCCTCCAGTCAAAATTTTCCTTCATAATGAAAGCCACAACAGCTCCTGTTAATCCCAGGCCTGCGACGAATGATGTGGCAATACCTCTTTTTTCTTTCCGGATCAGTTCAACGACCAGTGTTATACCGGCACCTAATTCACCTGCGAGCCCTAATCCTGCAATAAAGCGGACCATTTTAAACTGACCGGTGGTCTCCACAAATCCGTTGGCAATATTGGCGAGAGAATACAGGATGATAGACCCGAACAAAACGCTTAGTCTCCCTTTTTTATCTCCCATTACACCCCAGATAATTCCGCCAATAAGCAACCCTGCCATTTGCCACATCAGTATGCCTTCACCTTTTGCGGTGATCTGTTCAGGTGACAGGCCGAATGACCGCAGACTTTCAATTCGGGTAATACTGAATAAAAGCAGGTCATAGATATCAACAAAATAGCCAAGGGCTGCAACAATAACAGGGATGGATAAAATGCCGTATTGCTTTTTATTCATGGTCTATTGTTGAGAAGTATCTGCCCGGTTTTTGTCTGGAGTTTTATTTTTCTTCCTTCCGGAAAACATTTTAATAAGGACGGGTGCTGTTGTGACCACCACAATTCCAAGCACTATCAGTTCAAGATGTTCTTTCAGATCAAACCCAAACTGTTTGAATATCCATTTTTGTAAAAAGAATCCTCCGAGTATCATCGTCGTTACCCAGGTTATACAGCCAATTACATTAAAGAAATGGAATTTCTTCCTGTCCATCTTTACGATACCCGCAACAATAGGGGCAAAAGTTCTGATGAAGGGAAGGAATCTTGCGCCAATTACCGCAAGGCCACCATGCTTTTCATAAAAATCATGCGCCTGGTGGAGATACCTCTTTTTAAATAATAACCTGTCTTTCCAGTTATACATAGCAGGGCCTACTTTTCTTCCTGTCCAGTAACCAACTGCGTTGCCGGCAATACCACTGAGAGAAATCAATCCTACTAATAACATTAAATCGAACCAGTAGGAATAAGGATAATTAAAACCAAAATGTTGTAACACCTGGTATCCAAGTCCTGGCTTTACCTCCCCGCTTTTTGCGGTGATCTCATGGGCAAAGATTCCAGAGACAAACAGCAGCGAATCGCCGGGCAGAAAGAAACCCACAAATAACCCTGTTTCAGCAAACACCACAAATAACAATAACCAAAGGCCGCCATTTTCAATATAGAATTGGGGCTGCAGTAACTGGCTCCAGTGAAACGCATCCAGTAAATACATTAAATCCATGCCTGTTTTTTTTATACTCCTGATTTTTCAATAATGGCATCTGCATCATGCTCATTAAATGCCAGCGCTTTTTTATCATCAAACTCTCCCTCCCACCTTGCAATAACGCAACTCGCTAATGTGTTACCAATTACATTGACCGATGTGCGGGCCATATCCATCAGTTCGTCTATCCCATAAATGGCCATGATGGGCCAGAGCGGGAAATGGAAGGTTGAAGCAGTTGCTATTAAGATAACCAATGATGCCCTTGGAACAGCCGCCACCCCTTTGCTGGTCAGCATCAGGGTAAGACCGATGATTAGCTGTTCACCAAATGAAAGATGGATGCCGGCTGCCTGCGCCACAAAAACGGAGGCCAATGATAAATATAAGGTCGTACCATCGAGGTTAAATGTATAGCCGGTGGGAATGACAAAAGAGACCACTTTTCTTGGCACCCCGAATTTCTCCATATTCTCCAGCGCCTTAGGCAGGGCGGAATCAGAACTGGTTGTGGCAAAAGCAATGGAAACCGGTTCACGAATGGCCTGGATAAATTTCCGGATCGGCACTTTGGCCACCCATATGGCAATGGGCAGCAGCACGAGCAGTAAAAAAGCGATCAGCGCTACATACAAAGTGATCAGCAGCAGCGCCAGGTTTTTGAGGATGTCTATGCCAAGATGACCCACCGTAACCGCAATAGCGGCTCCCACACCAAAGGGGGCAAAGTACATGATGATGTTGGTGAATTTGAACATCGTCTCCGCCAGGCTTTCGGTAAACTCCAGCATGGGCTTTTTCTTCTTTTCGTTTAGCAATGCCAGGGCTATCCCAAAAATGACGCTGAAGAAAACGATCGGCAGCACATTGCCCTCGTAAATGGATTTGATGATATTCTCAGGGAAAATGTCAATGATATGATCCTGCCAGCCTTTGGGCGGCGTATCCGGCAATCTATTAATGAGCCCTTCGGGTAGCTGCACCCCGGCGCTGTCAAGCACGGTAATTACTTTAGCCTGAAGTTGTCTTTCTGATGACCGCGGGAGTTCCTTTAAAAGTTCCTGCGGCACATTGATCCCTTTTCCGGCCCCGGTTATATTAATTGCGACCAATCCAATGACAAGGGCAATGGTTGTCACCACTTCAAAATACAGGAGCGACTTCCATCCCATCCTGCCCACCTGTTTGAGGTTGGCGTGGCTCGCAATGCCCACCACCAATGTGGCAAAAAGCAGGGGGGCAACAATGGTCTTAACCAACCGGAGAAAGATAGTGCTCAGGAATTTCAGATCCTGCGAGCCTTTTGGGAAATCAATTCCGATCTCCACACCGATGGCCATGGCCACCAGTATCCAGGTGGTCAGCGATCTTTTATAGATGCCAAACAATACAAGGCTGGCAATAAATATCCAACGGAAGGTCAGCAGCACTTTTTCCGGAATAGTTGCAATATTCTGCATGCCTAGAACATGGAGAATGGCTACTATGGTAAACAGCCCAAGGGCAAGCAAACCGGCTTTTCGTTGGTTCATGTCAGCAGTGTAAGGTTTCAAAACTAAAGGTTTGCAGGCAATCAGGGAAATTTGTTAAAAGACCTGCCATTCATATTGGCAGCAACAAAGCCGGAAAAGAAGGATGATATGCAGTTCCCTTTGAAAACAGCGTTTTGTTTAAAGCATTTAATCCTGTTTCTTATACTGAAGTTTAAAATTATCCAGGTAAAGCCTGTTGGGATAGCTGTCATCATTCATTCCACCTCCACTCTCCCTTGAAATAAAGTGGATGGCAATGGAAGCGGCTTTCTTCCTGGAATGATAAATCAGTAGTATCTCAAACCTGGTCCAGTTCATTGCCGTATCCAGTAATACTGCTCCATAAGCAAGGGTGTCGCCGGCAATATCTTTTAATAAAATCTGTCCGCCGGCTGAATCAGTTGGATTGACAGGATCAGTATAACGGTACCAACCTGTTAGTTTGACGGGTCTGCCGGTAAATGGAACGGTATAATCAGTCCAGTTCTCCACATGGGGATCCTTATGGTTGCCATAAAACAAATGCCCTTCTACATAGCTGTACCAGGTGGAAATAGCCAATGCATATTTTCCCTGCTGTGCATTGGTGGATGGGCTGTACATAAGGGCTGCGTTCAGGTCAACCGACCAGTGTGATGGCAATTGATGTTTGGAAGAATCTTTCCAGCGTTCAAAATCAGCATTCTTTAATTGCTGGCTCTTTGAACACAGGCAAGTAAGAAGAAATATAGTAAAAGCGAAAAATATTTTCATTTTAAAATCATAATCAGGAAATAAAAAAATAAATAACAATGCGCTATTTGATTTTGGGTGGCGTTGCTATTTTTTCATCCTTTTTCACCCATCTGCCATTTTGCAGAACCCAGTTGCTAAACCACCATTGAACGGCTGACTGGTCAGGATGATCAGTTGCAGGTTTGCGTACAAATCTGCCCCAAAGTTTCTGACCGTCCTGTTCTATCTGGTAACCGGTGATATGATTGATACTGAAAAAGAAAATATCTATGAGTACCCCATTATCTTTTTCCCGTTGATACATTCCCTGGTAATTATTGCCATTAAAAGAAATATCATACAGCTTATCCTGAACATAAGATTTCTTTACAGGTTCAGAACGTTTAACATCCAAACGTGGGTTTGCACCCTGAAGATTGGTATTGCCCCCACCGGCATTACAGACATCGTTGAGTAAAAATATATGAGTAATAGTGTACTCAGGTCGAAGCTTAATGCTGAATTTAACTCGGCGGCCATAAGTCTCTGCTTCACCTCTTTGCCAGGTTTTTTGATTAACTGCTGAATACCTTCCTTTGCTGATGGGTGTAAATAACCAGGTTTCTTTATATGTACCATTGTCAATATCTGTATCCCACCGGGTAAAAATCCACTCTCCGTCCAGATCGCAACTATTGATATCGTAATCACCGGGGCATTGTCGTTGTGTATTTTCCCTGTGTATTTTTTCTATAGCTGTTTCGGTTGCAGCTAACTCATTTTTCTGTCGTTGAATAAATATTGGTGCATCCTTAAAATAATCAATTCTGGCTGCAGCTACATCTCTTATAGTACGGATAATTTTTATTTCCGTTGCATCAGGGTTTAATCCGTATGAAATAGCCTGTTGAGTTCTGTAAGCCGTATCGTAGTAAAGACGATCCAGCTCCTTATCTACCTTAGCCTGGTAGTTAGGGTTATTGATCATCCTGGTATCATAGTTCGGGTCATTTAGCATGGTGATAAATTTATTACATCTGGAAAGTTTATCCCTTTCAGCTTTTTCATTAAATGAGTTATCCTGCAGGGTTTTTAATTCATGATTGATCCCCGATTTCTTTTCAAGCAGCTGTCTGAGTTTTTCAAAATTTTTCCTGCAGATGTCTGCATTATCCTGGTTACTATTATTACTGTTGTCGCTGATTAAACCAAGCGGACAAGGAGCTGCATGCGGATATACTTCCAGTAGGATTTTCTCTGCTAACGGCTTCAGCAATCCACGACGGTAGTCATCGTTCACGGGGTACCCGCCAAATGTTGCATAAGCTTGTTTATTTCCGGCATTGATGATATCTTTTGATGACACAATCGACATACATGTCCAGGTATATTTAAACTTGTTGTTGGGGACATTGGTTACCCAATTGACATAAAAGGAAATATCAGGCTGGCCCGCTGCTTTATAAGGGCACCAGAGCCGGTTATAGGTTACTCCGCCCGACTCCGTACGTTTTACTATATTAGCTTCCGCGGCACTTTGTGTATTTAATTTATAATCCCCGGCGTTTATTGGACAGTTTTGAGAAAAATTTATAACTGAAACTGAAAGAGAAGCTGCTGAAAGCATGATTTTTTTTACCGAAACCCTGATCTTGGCTTTCATGATTTATTCTTATTGTATCTCCAAAAAATATCCCAGTCAGAAAGTTACGATAATTCCAATAGGGCTCCTGCACCTGTTTTTAGTCCGTTTATAATTCTTTATGACCCTTTTTACCGGAAAGCTGTATTTTCCCATTCGCTTAAAAAGGCTGTACAAAAACCAACACTATGGCTGAACAACAAACCTCGTTCAAACCAACCCTTGGCCTGTTTGACGGGACCATGATCGTAGCCGGTTCCATGATCGGTTCGGGTATATTTATCGTAAGTGCAGACATCACAAGAAATGTAGGCAGCGCCGGCTGGCTGATCGCGGTGTGGGTCATAACAGGATTCATGACCTTAAGTGCAGCTTTGAGTTATGGGGAGCTGAGCGGTATGTTCCCAAAGGCCGGAGGACAATATGTGTACCTTAAAGAAGCCTATAATCCATTGATCGGTTTTCTGTATGGATGGAGTTTTTTCGCCGTGATCCAAACAGCTACCATTGCTGCTGTAGGTGTGGCTTTCTCAAAATTCCTCAGTTATATGGTCCCGGAACTGGGGAACGAATACCTGCTGGGCGACCTGGGCTTTACCAAAATATATTCGGGGCAGCTGGTAGCCATCGCTATTATTGCTATTCTCACTTTTGTGAATTCTAAAGGTATCAAGGAGGGAAAATTTATTCAAACGCTTTTCACTTCTGCCAAATTACTGGCCTTATTCGGCCTCATACTTTTTGGTTTCATACTCGCCAAAGAAAGTTTCTGGGCTGAGAATTGGGCTACCGGCTTTAATGCCACACAACCGGTAGTTGATAGCAATACCGGTGCGATCAGCTGGACGGGTATTGGCGGGGCAGCATTAATGGGCGCCATTGCAGCCGCCATGGTGGGTTCTATATTCAGCAGTGATGCCTGGAATAATGTAACCTTCATTGCCGGGGAAATGAAAAACCCCAAACGCAATATCGGGATGAGCCTTTTTCTCGGAACCCTGATCGTTACGGTCATATATGTTTCAGCCAACCTGATGTATTTGAATGTGCTTCCGCTGAATGAACTGGCGTATGCAGAAAAAGACCGTGTGGCGGTAGCTGCTGCTAATAAGATTTTTCCCGATTTTGGAACTATTCTTATTGCAGTGCTCATCATGGTATCCACTTTTGGGTGCAACAATGGTTTGATACTGGCAGGCGCCAGGGTGTATTATACGATGGCGAAAGACCGGCTGTTCTTTAAAAATGTGGGAACCCTGAACAAGCATGCTGTGCCACAGATCGCTTTATGGATCCAATGTATTGCAGCCAGCCTCTGGAGCCTGAGCGGTAAATATGGCCAGCTGCTGGACATGATCTCTTTTGTCGTCGTGCTATTTTATATACTCACCATCATCGGCATTTTTATTTTACGAAAGAAAAGACCGGCTGCAGAACGACCTTACAAAGCCTTTGGATACCCGGTATTGCCGGCATTGTATATCATCATGGGACTGGCATTTTGTATCCTGCTCATCATATATAAACCACAGTTCACCTGGCCGGGATTGATCATTGTGCTGGCAGGCATCCCGATCTATTATTTTGCCGTGTCCAGGCAGAAAGCCGTAAAAGAATAAAGTTTTAGTTTGTATCCTTATCTTAGTCACTTATTAAAATACAACTCATGAGTTTATTTGTCAGAAAACCGATGGCCGCTTTGATGAATGAAGCTGCTGAAACAGGAACGCATACCCTGAAAAAAACATTGGGAGCCAAAGGCCTGATCGCATTGGGGATCGGCGCCATCATCGGCGCAGGTTTGTTTTCCATTACCGGTATGGCAGCGGCTAACCATGCCGGCCCCGCCATCACTCTTTCATTTGTAGTGGCTGGCCTGGGCTGTTTGTTTGCAGGTCTGTGTTATGCGGAATTCGCTTCCATGATCCCTGTTGCGGGAAGCGCCTATACTTATTCGTATGCCACGATGGGTGAGTTTATGGCCTGGATCATCGGCTGGGACCTTGTACTGGAATATGCGGTGGGTGCAGCCACAGTGGGCATCAGCTGGAGCCGTTATCTCGGCAGGTTTTTAGAAGGG
>JANNUI010000429.1:0-1578 GCA_031395125.1 Chitinophagaceae bacterium
AAATAAGGCCGACAATTTATTACTATCCATCAAAGAAACAGAACACCCATCCCCCGCTATCCCATCTCTTTGTAATTCAGGTTTCAGGTCGGGGTTTGTGCATTGATTCGGTATAGCTGCCGGCTGGCCGGGGGTATTTCATCTCTGCATAGCTGATTGGATCAGAGGTCTGCTGTTTTTATTTTTCTTGGCATTTTCACCTCTATATTCTGCGATTTACCGTTGCGGGTAAGCTGAAACCGGACAGTTGGTTTATCCTTCTTTTCTTTCAGCATGCGGGATATCTCATCCACATTATTCACGGCTTTATCATCCAGGTGAGTGATAACATCCTCTTCCTTGATACCGGCCCTGGCGGCATTGCTGTCATCGTCCACTCCCACTACTTTCACCCCTTTCCCATCATCGCTGTCCTGCACCGAGAGGCCCAGTTTGGGGGAACCGCCTGACCAGGCGTAAGACCGGTATTGTTGATCAAAAGGAATTTTCATACCAGGTGTCATATGCACTTTCGGAGCAATTTTATCGAAGTTCAGGTCGCCCATGTCCATCTTAAAATTATTCTGGCCCGGAGTGAATGAAAAGGCACCGATCCCCTTCCACCTGGTCAGTTCTGCAGTGGCTGTTTGCTCCTTTTTATCCCGCAGGTAAGTAACCGTTACTTTATCACCCGGCTTAAGTTTTTTGATGGCTTCAGAAAGATCATCAGGACCTTCGATTTTTGCATCGCCCAATTTGGTGATAATATCATTCTCCTTAAGTCCGGCCTTTTCTGCAGCACTTTCCTTTGTGATCTCCTGTATTTTGGCACCGTCAGCATCTTTCCCGGTGGTTACACCCAGCATGGCTCTTTTTTCATCGCCACTGAAAAAGGTAAACCCGTCCTTACCATCTTCATTCATATTCCATACACCGGCACGGGGAGTTCTTAAATAACTAAGAGACCCCAGGTCTTTCAGTTTGTGCATATTTACTTTGATGTCACCGTCTTTGTCTTTGTACTCCTCCAGCGGTTTTCCGTTGATGTTTACCTTATCGCCATCGATCTCCACCACAATTTTCTCCTTTTTATCTCCTTTGGTGGTGATGATGATCTGGTGCACCTCTTTTTTATCCTTGTCTCCCTTATCGCCTTTTTCTCCTTTCTCCTCTTTGTCTTTCTGTGCCAGGATGGCAACAGGCGCCAGCAGTGAAACAACGAGGGCAATGCCCCAATTTCTAACCCATGTCTTTTGCATACTCTATGTTTTAAGATTAACTACGTTAAATTTCGTAGTCAAATATAAAGACAAAATCCGAAATACGAAATGTTTCGGAAATGTTAAAAGCCATTCTCTTTGCAGACGGGCTATTCAGGGGATAAGCGGATTAAAAGCCTCATATTACTTCGCTCCTGATCTATGTAATGCGAAGTAGGTTTTGTGAAGCAACCCCTCTCCAAAGGAGCCCTCCCGGGCCACCACTTCCTCCCCCATATACTTCATCCCGCATTTTTCCAATACCTTCAGAGATGCCTCATTTTCAGGCAATGCCCTGCCGACTATGCGTTTCAGACCCAGGTGTTCAAAACCATAGTTC
>JANNUI010000449.1:0-1560 GCA_031395125.1 Chitinophagaceae bacterium
TCCCAATGGCTGAAAGGGTGTGTGCCGGATGCACCCATGGCAAAGCCAAGACCGTCTGCAATACCGGCAATGGTCTTTCTCAGTGCAGATACATCCTGGAAAGCTTCGTCGGCATCGGCGCAGATGTCGGTACCCACTTCCACCACAGCCTGGTGCATTTCTGCTTTTACCTTGTCTTTGATGGCTTTTTGCCCTTCCTGCACAATTTTCTGTTCATGGCTTTTCAGTTCGAAGGTTTTGGGGTCAAGCACCATATATTCTTCTTCCACGCCGAGTGTGAATGTTTTATAGTTCAGGTTCATAATATTCAGTTGGTGAAAATTTCATTGAGATTAATAGAAAACCCCGGAATTGATTCCGATAAAATGGTCTCCCCGCTTGCATAAATGATTGCTCCATTAAATTTATTACTATTATTTAAATTGAATACAGCAATACTTTCCTCTTCCGGATAGACAATCCAGTATTCCTTTACGCCGGCCTCTTCATATAGCTCATGTTTCAGCCTTACCTCCTTTTTTGAATTTCCGGGCGATAAGATTTCGACTACAAGATCAGGTGCACCACAGCATCCGCGGCTGTCTATTTTGGATTCATCGCAGATAACACATACATCCGGTTGTACTACAGTAGTAACCTCATGATCTTTTTTCCTGTTTTTTACAGGTAATCTGACATCAAAGGGTGCAGCAAAAGTCTGACAAGGCTTTTGTTTCAAAAAAATTACCAATGGAGTAAGAATATTTCTTGAAACAACCTGGTGTTTTGTATTGGGGGCTGACAACTTAAATATTTTTCCCCTGAACAGTTCTAATCTTTCTTCAAACTGCCATTTAAGATAGTCAGCATAGGTGTAAACCGCCGAAGGATCTGGTTCTTCAACTTTAATGAAACTGTTATCATCCGGATTATATGTGGTCAGCTTACTCATTTATATTAACGGGCTTTTGTTGCTACCCCTCCTTACATATTCGCCCCAGGTAAGGTTATCCTGTCCTTCTTTATTCTCCAATGCTTTTTCAATGGCATAGGTAGCGGCAGTTTCCACCACCCAGTCAAAATTTTCCTGTCCTACACTGTTTAGTTCCGCATCCGGCGCGGGGTTGCAGAAATCAATGGCATAAGGTACACCGTCCCTCACTGCCAGTTCCACGGTGTTAAAATCGTAACCGAGGTATTTATTGATGCGCAGTACGATGTCTGTCATCTGACTGAGCCGTTCGGGTGTGGGTTTAAAATCGGCTACATAGCGCAGGTGATGCGGATTACGGGGCTCATACGACATGATACGGACATACTTGCCGCCGATGCAGTAGCAACGGTAATACTCGGTGAATACGATCTCTTCCTTTTGCAGGGGGTGGATGGAAACATGTATATAAGCTGACAAGTGCAGAAGACTTTTTCAATAAACACAGTGAAACGGGACAATTGGTAATGCTGCTGCAGGAAGAGATCGTATTCACCGAGTATTACCGTTGTTACTGCATCGGCGGCAAGTATGTCCGTATCATGTCGTATGAGCCCCGTAATCCGCATCACCTGCGTTATGTGGCCGAC